>NZ_JADBGC010000038.1:0-69659 GCF_014892245.1 Microbispora sitophila
GCGATCTTCGGTGAGAAGGCGCGTGAGGTCCGCGACACCTCGCTGAAGGTGCCGCACGGTGAGTCCGGCAAGGTCATCGGCGTGCGGGTGTTCAGCCGTGAGGAGGGTGACGAGCTTCCTCCGGGTGTCAACGAGCTGGTGCGTGTCTACGTGGCGCAGAAGCGCAAGATCACCGATGGTGACAAGCTCGCCGGCCGTCACGGCAACAAGGGCGTCATCTCCAAGATCCTGCCGGTGGAGGACATGCCGTTCCTGGAGGACGGCACGCCGGTCGACATCGTCCTCAACCCGCTGGGCGTGCCCGGCCGGATGAACGTCGGCCAGGTGCTGGAGACACATCTCGGGTGGATCGCCGCCCAGGGCTGGGACATCAGCGGGGTGGAGGAGGAGTGGGCCGAGCGCCTGCGCGGTAAGGACATGGACAGGGTCGAGCCCTGGACCAAGGTCGCCACGCCGGTGTTCGACGGCGCAGGCGAACAGGAGATCATCGGCCTTCTGGGCAGCACCCTCGTCAACCGCGACGGAAACCGGATCGTGATGCCCAGCGGCAAGGCGCGGCTGTTCGACGGCCGCTCGGGCGAGCCGTTCCCCTACCCGATCGCGGTGGGCTACATCTACATCCTGAAGCTGCTGCATCTGGTCGACGACAAGATCCACGCTCGCTCGACCGGCCCGTACTCGATGATCACCCAGCAGCCGCTGGGTGGTAAGGCGCAGTTCGGCGGCCAGCGCTTCGGCGAGATGGAGGTGTGGGCCCTGGAGGCCTACGGCGCGGCGTACGCGCTGCAGGAGCTGCTGACGATCAAGTCCGACGACGTGCAGGGCCGGGTGAAGGTCTACGAGGCCATCGTCAAGGGCGAGAACATCCCCGAGGCGGGCATTCCCGAGTCCTTCAAGGTCCTCATCAAGGAGATGCAGTCGCTCTGTCTGAACGTCGAGGTTCTGTCGAGCGACGGCATGTCGATCGAGATGAGGGACACCGACGAGGACGTCTTCCGCGCGGCGGAGGAGCTCGGCATCGACCTGTCCCGGCGTCCCCACGAGGGCACGATGACCGTCGACGACATCTGAGGAGCGACACCGGTCAGCGGGCGGCGCCGGGGACGCGAAGCCGGTCGACGGCCTCGCGGCGGCGCCGCTCGGGCCGCCGGTCGTACCGCGCGGTGGTGGCGGGGGAGGCGTGGCCCACCAGAGCCTGGGTGGTGGCGAGATCGACCCCGGCGTCGAGCAGTTCGCCGATGAACGTGCGCCGGAAGTCGTGCGGCGTACGGGGGGACGCCCCGGCGGCGGCCAGGCGCCGGGAGACGATGTCGGCGATGGCCTGACCGGTCATGTGGGCCAGCCGCAGCCGCCCGCCCTTGTTGATGGGACAGAACAGGGGGCCGGTAGCCCGGCCGCGTACGGCGAGCCAGAGGTCGAGACGTTCGACGGCCTCCGCGGTCAGGTAGACCAGCCGTTCCTTGTCGCCCTTGCCGCGCACCCGCAGGGAGCGCGCGTGGGGATCGAAGTCGGCCAGGGCGAGCCCGGCGATCTCGGCGCGGCGGCAGCCGGTGGAGTAGAGCGCCGCCAGCATCGCGCCGTCGCGGCGGCCGGCGGGGGAGTGGTCGCCGTCGCACACCTCGAGTGCGGCCGCCAGTGCCTCCGCCTCGACGTGCCGTCCCGCCGGGACGCGGGTGTGCTTGTAGGCGGGCAGGTCGGCGGCCCGCTGGTAGTCCTCGCCGCTCATCAGGCCGAGCCGCCACGCCTCCTTCAGCACACGGCGCAGGGCGACCAGGTGCTTGTTGACGTGGGCGGGCGACCAGCCCTGCTCCCGCATCAGCGTGCGCAGGCGGATCGTGTGCTCGTAGCGGAGCAGTTCCCAGGGCTGACCGGCGCCGGTCGCCTCCGGGTCGCCGGTGATGAGGCGGGCGATGCGGTCGAGGCAGCCCTTCATCGTGCGCTTGGACTCGGGGCTCTGCAGCGCGTCGAGATACACCCGGTAGGGGTCGCGCTCGGGCCGTGCGGGGGCGTTCCGCTCGGGGACGGCGGGGGTGTTCATCGCATCGATCCTACTATGAATCTACATTGTAAAGGCCGCGGATAGTTGCAAGATCATCCACGCCATCGATCGAAACCCTCCACGACAATGAGAGGGTCATGCGAATCGGAATTCTCGGGCCGTTGCAGGTGACCGACGCCCACATCAGAGGTGCGCGCCTGCGCGTGCTGCTGATCCGGCTCGCTCTGGAGCCCGGGAAGGTGGTCACCGCCCGGAGACTCGCCGACGACCTCTGGGAGGAGCCGCCGGCGAACCCGGCGGCGGCGCTGCACTCCCTGGTGTCGCGGCTGCGTCGTGCACTGGACGCGGGACTGCCGGATGCCGTGGTGTCGCATCCGGCCGGTTACCTGCTCGACGTCCCGCCGCAGGAGGTCGACGCGGCCGAGTTCGAACGCCTGGTGCGCGCGGGCCGGGCCGAGCGCGATCCCCGGCGTGCCGCCGCCTCCCTGCGGTCCGCGCTGTCGCTCTGGCGCGGTGCGGCGCTCGCCGACGCGGCGGGCCTGCCGTTCGCGCAGGTGGCGGCGGCGCGTCTGGAGGAGCTGCGTCTTTCGGCGCTGGAGTCACGGGTGGCGGCCGATCTCGCCGCGACGGACCCGGCGGCGGCCGGGGCGCTGGTGGCGGAACTGAAGGAGATCGTCGCCGCGCACCCGCTGCGCGAGCCGTTCCACGCCTTGCTGATGCGAGCGCTGTGCGCAGCGGCGCGGCGCGGGGACGCGCTGGAGGCCTTCGAACGCGTCAGGCGGCGGCTGGCGGACGAACTGGGCGTCGATCCCGGGCCGGAGCTGCGCGTGGCACACCTGGAGGCCCTGCGCGAACCGCCTCCGGCGAGGGTCGCGGGGGCCGCCGTACGGGGGAACGTGCCGGCGCCGGTGACCAGCCTGGTCGGACGGCGGGAGGACGTGGCCCGGATACGGAACCTGCTGTCGGCGGCACGGCTGGTCACGCTGACCGGACCGGGCGGCGCGGGCAAGACCAGGCTGGCGCTGGAGGTCGCGGGCGGGCTCGCCGCCGCCGCGGGTGTCTGGCTGGTCGAACTGGCCTCTGCCGGGCATCCGGCGGACGTGGCCGTCGCCGTGCGGGCGACCATACCTCCGGCCACGCCGGAGCCGGACGGGGACGTCGTCAGGCGGCCGGCCGGGTCGCCGCTCGACGCACTGGTGGGGGCGCTGGCGGGCCGGGAGCTCGTGCTCGTGCTCGACAACTGCGAGCACGTGGTGGACGGCGCGGCGGCGGTGGCGCAGCGGTTGCTCGCGGGGGTGCCGGGGCTGCGGATCCTGGCGACCAGCCGGGAGCCGCTGGACGTCCCCGGCGAGCATCTTCATCCGGTGCGGCCGCTGGCGCTGCCCGGCGACGGGGTGGACGCGGCGCGGGCGCTGGAGTTCCCTGCGGTGGCGCTGTTCGCGGTGCGGGCGTCGGCGGCGCGGCCGGGGTTCGCCGTGGACGATTCGGTGGTGGCCGATGTGGTCGCGGTGTGCCGGGAGCTGGACGGCCTGCCGCTCGCGATCGAGCTGGCGGCGGCCCGGCTGCGGTCGTTCACGGTGCGGCAGCTCGCGGAGGCGGTGGGGGAACGGCTGACGCTGCGCGGCAGCCGTACGGCGGGGCCGCGGCACCGCACGCTGCGGGCGGTCATCGACTGGAGCTGGGGGCTGCTGTCACCGGCGGAGCGCGTGGCGTTGCGCCGGTTGTCGGTGTTCGCGGGCGGGGCGACGGCGGAGGCGGCGCTGCGGGTGTGCGGGGCCGACCTGGAGACGGTGGCCTGTCTGGTGGACAAGTCGCTGGTCGTGGCGGCGGAGCCGGACGGGCTCGCGGACCGGGGGGAGCGGGTGCGTTACCGGCTGCTGGAGACCGTCCGGGCGTACGCGGCCGAGCGGCTGGAGGAGGCGGGCGAGGCGCGGGCCGTGCGGGACCGGCATCTGGACTTCTTCCTCGAGACGGCGGAGGAGTCCGAGCCGGGGTTGCGGACGGCCGATCAGCTTCGCCTGCTGGCGATGCTGGACGCCGAGCGGGGAAACCTCGACGCGGCGCTGGGCCATGCCGTGAGGACCGGGCGGGAACGGCAGGCGCTGCGGCTGTTCACGGCCAGGTTGTGGGCGTGGACGGTGCGGGGACGCGGCGACGAGGCGGCCGGGTGGGCGCGGGCGATCCGGGCGGCGCCGGGTGAGGCCGCGCCGCCCGGGCTGGAGCTGCCGCACACGTTGTGCGTGCTGCTGGCGTCCGACCGGCCGTACGCGTCGCCGGAGGCGCTGCGTGTGGTCGAGGAGTCGGGTCATCCCGTGGCGTTGTGGGCCTGGGTCGTGGGGGTCAGGCCTTCGGGCGCGGGAGTCGATCACTGGCGCAGGGCGCTCGCGGCGATGCGGGTGTTCGCCGATCACGAGGACCCGTGGGCGCGGGCGACGGCACTGCTGATGGGCGGGATCGGGGAGTTCGAGTACGGCAGGGCGGGGGCGAGGGCGGCCGAGGCGCGGTTGCGGGAGGCGCTGGCGGGCTACCGCGCGCTGGGGGAGCGATGGGGGCTGTCGCTGACGCTGTACTGGCTGTCGCTTGCGGCGGAGAACCGGGGTGAGGCGGCGGAGGCGCTGACGCTGCTGGAGGAGGCGGCGGAGCTGGCGGGGCTGGTCGGAGGGTTGGAGGCGGTTCCCGTTCCGTTGATGCTGCGGGTGCGGCTGGCCCAGTTGCGTGCTCGTACGGGTGACCTGGCGGGGGCGGAGCGGGAGCTGGCGCGGGCGGGCGAAGTGGCCGGCCGTACGGGGGATCGGGTGGCGTCGGCGCGGGTGCGGCAGGCTGCCGGGGAGGTGGCACGGCGGCGTGGGGCGCTCGGTGCGGCGGAGGGCCTGCTGGTGGAGGCGTTGGAGCTGGCCGGTGGGCAGGCGGGCGTGCCCGCGCAGTTCCTGGCCACGGTCCACGTCGAGCTGGCGCGGGTGCGGGCGGAGCGCGGTGACCGCGAGGCGGCGTGGCGGTCGCTGCGCTCGGCGCTGGAGTCGTCGGGGCGCGCGGGTGACGAGACGGTGCGGGCGATGGTGCTGGAGGCGGTGGCGGAGTGGTGCGCCGGGGGCGGAGACCTGCCGCGTGCCGCGCTGCTCGCGGGTGCGGCGCGGACGCTGCGGGGCTTGGAGCTTACGTCGCGTGCCCGGAGCAGCCGCTGAGGTTCGTCAGGGCAGTTGCGCGCGCACCCATCGAGGGTCGGGGTTGACGTGCGGCTTGCCCGCCACGACCACGGTCGGCACCGTCTCGTCGCCGCCGGTGGCGGCCCGGACCGCCGCGGCGCCGTCCGGGTCGCGCCAGATGTCGACCCAGTGCATCCGGTGGGCGTGGCGGCCGAGCCGCGTGCGCAGCCGCAGACAGTAGCGGCAGCCGGGGCGCCAGTAGACGATCGGGCGGCCGTCGGCCTCGCTGCGGCGCAGCGCCTCCGCCGCGCTGACGGACCTCGGGAAGACGAGGGGGGACAGCAGGGCGGCGGCCAGCAGGAAGATCAGGAGCAGCGTGACGGCGCCGCCCGGGAACCCCTCGGTGACCTGCCGGGCCGCCGCGGCGAGCCCGACGGCCAGAAAGAGGATCGGCAGCATCCATCGGCGCAGCATGGCGATGACGCTAGCGCATCGGTGCAGGGTGTCGGCGGCCGAGGCGGGCCGGTTGATCCGAGCGGCTACGATCGATCGCGGCAGCGTCGTTCCGAGAGGCGGGTGGGTTGTCCGGTGGCGCAGAGGGCGACCGTCTACGACGTCGCTGAGCGGGCGGGCGTGTCGATCGCGACGGTGTCTTACACGTTCCGCCAGCCGGACAGGGTTCGTCCGGAGACCCGTGAGCTGGTCCTGCAGGCGGCCCGTGTGCTGGGGTATGTGCCGAGCGGGAGTGCGCGCGGGCTCGCGAAGGGCAGATCCCAGGCGCTCGGCCTGTATGCCTTCGACATGTTCCTGCCGTCCGATCTCGGCGCTCCCGCCGCGGACCTGGATGCCCTGGTGCAGCGCGAGCTCGACGGCCTGGGCGATGTGCGGCGGTTCCCGTTGTACGTCGACGAGATCCAGCGTGGGTTCGAGCTGGAGGCGCGGCGGCTGGGGCGTTCGGTGATGCTGGGGTCGGGGGCGAGCCGCGACTCTCTGGGCAGCATCGATCTCGCCGGCAGCGTCGACGGGTTGGCGATCTTCCCGGGGGGCGCGGAACGCGATCTGCTGGAGCACGTGGGGCGCGGCGTTCCCGTGGTGATCTTCAGCAGTCCGCCGATGGACGACTCGCTGCATCACATCACGGTGGCCAACGAGACAGCCGTGCAGGACCTGGTCGATCACCTGATCGGCCACCACGGCTATCGGACTCTCGCGTTCCTGGGGGAGCTGGCCGCCCCCGACATCGCCGCGCGCTTCAAAGGATTCCAGGCCGCGCTGGCCGCGCACGGACGGCCGGTGCCCGAGGAGCCTTTCGACACCACGGTGCTCACCAAGGACAGTCTGCGGTCGTTGCGGGACGCCATCGCGTCCGGCGACCTGCCTGACGCGCTGGTGTGCGCCACCGATCAGCTCGCGCTCACGGTGCTCGATCTTCTGGCACGGCACGACATCCGAGTGCCGCGGGATGTCGCGGTCACGGGCTTCGACGGCATCATCGCCGGTCGGCTCTCGAATCCCACGCTGACCACGGTCCGTCAGCCGTTCGCGTCGATGGGCCGTCTGGCGGTGCGCATTCTGACCGACACCGCCGCGGGGCTCGAGCATCCGAAGTCGTACGTGCTGCCGACGCGGGTGGTCATCGGCGGCAGCTGCGGCTGTCTGTGACGCCTTCGCCCTTGTGACCTGCAGGGACAAGTAGATCTCAATCAGGTAATAGAACTAGATTTTGGTCTTGTTAAGCGCTTAGATTAAGCGCTTAGATCGCGGGGGAGACCGGCAACAAGGAAGGAACCGGACGTGCGATACAGACCTGCGTGGGCTGTCCTGGCCACGGTCGCCGTGGCGGCGACGCTCACGGCGTGCGGCCGAACCGGCGAGGACGGCGGGCAGGCCCAGCCGTCTTCCACCGTCGCGGCGAAGGCGGCGGGCACGATCACGATGTGGGCGATGGGCAACGAAGGCGAACTTCTGCCCGGCTTCGTCAAGAAATTCGAGGACGCCAATCCCGGGGTCACCGTGAAGGTGACGGCCGTGCCCTGGGACGCGGCCTACCAGAAGTTCCAGACCGCCATCGCGTCGGGGAACGTTCCTGACGTCGCCATGATGCCCGGCCTGCCGGTCTTCAAGGACGCCTTCGCGCCCGTTCCCGGCGCCATCGACACCACGGGCATGTACCCGGGGCCCGTCTCGACGGGAACGATCGGTGGCCGGCTGCTCGAGGTTCCCTGGTATGTGGACGTCCGCGTGCTGTATTACCGGACGGATCTGGCCGAGAAGGCCGGCTGGAAGAAGGCCCCGGCCACGTGGGACGAACTGCGGCAGATGGCCAAGGACATGCAGCGGAAGGCCGGCGCGAAGTGGGGCATCCGCCTGCCCGCGGGCACGACCGGATCGTTCCTGTCCACCCTGTGGATGCCGTGGTCGAACGGCGCCGAGCTCATGAACGCCGACCAGTCCGCGTGGACGCTCGACACGCCGGAGTTCGCCGGAGCCTACGAGTACCTGGCGTCGTACTTCACGGAGGGCATCGCCGACCCGAACGTGGACACGGCCACCGCCGCGGAGGTGAAGGACTTCCTGTCGGGTGCGACGCCCATGGTGGTCGACGGCCCGTACGTGCGCAGTGTCATCGCCACGGCCGCCGGGAAGGAGTTCGCGAGCAAGTACGCGACCGCGCCGCTTCCGAAGAAGGAGAGCTCGATCTCGTTCGTCGGAGGGGCGAACCTGGTGGTCTTCAAGGCGGCAAAGAATCCCGATTCCGCATGGAAGCTGGTGCAGTGGCTGAGCCAGGCGCAGACGCAGGCGGCCTGGTACGCCGCCAGCGGTGACCTGCCCGCCGTGCGGAGCGCGTGGCAGGATCCGGCGCTGGCTTCGGACCCGACGCTCGCGGCGTTCGGCGAGCAGCTCACGTCCGCCAAGGCGCCTCCGCAGATCGTCTCCTTCGACAAGGTCGGCGCCGCCGGCGACTCCGCGATCGAGAAGATCGTCAAGGGCGGGGTGACCGTGGCCGACGCGCTACGGGAACTCCAGCAGCGGGCCGACGCCATCGGAGAGTCCTGAGTCGTGTCGAGATCCGCACTCTTGGCGACGCCTGCGCGGGCGCGTACGTCCGGTGACGTGCGTGCCCGCACGGGAGGAGGGCCCGGCTCCGCGCGCCGGCGCCGGCAGACGATGATCGCCTGGATGTTCGCCGCACCGTTCGTCGTCGTCTTCGCGGTGTTCATGATCCTGCCGATCGTCGGCTCGCTCGGCTTCTCCTTCACGGACATGACCGCCAGGGACATCCAGACGCCGTTCAGCGTCGACTTCGTCGGGTTCCGGCAGTACGCCGACGTGCTCACGGACCCGGAGTTCTTGAACGCGGCACGCGTGACGGTGCTGTTCGTGCTCGTCGGCATCCCCGTCACCGTGGGGCTCGGACTGGCGCTGGCGCTGGCGCTCAACTCGGGGATCCGGCGGTTCAGGCCGATCTACCGCCTCGGCTTCTACGCGCCGGTGGTGACCAGCGTGGTCGCCGTCTCGGTCATCTGGCGTTACATCCTGGCCCGCGACGGTCTGCTGAACATGCTCCTCGCGGTGGTCGGCGTCCAGGGTCCGGACTGGCTGAACAGCACCACCTGGGCGTTGCCGTCGTTGATCGTGATGGCCGCGTGGCGCAACACCGGAACGCTGATGGTGATCTTCCTGGCCAGCCTGCAGGGCATCCCGGCCGAGATCACGGAGGCGGCGGCGATGGACGGCGCCGGGCCCTGGCGTCGCCTGCGCAGCGTCACGCTTCCGCTGCTGCGCCCCACGATGCTTCTGGGCGGCGTCCTCATCTCGGTCGGCTATCTGCAGTTCTTCGAGGAGGCCTACGTCATGACGCAGGGCGGGCCGCTCGACTCCACCTTCTCCATGACCTACTACACGTTCGACACCTTCGGCTTCGGCGACCTCGCCAAGGCGTCCGCGGCGAGTTACATCATGTTCGTCGTCATCGCCGTGGTCAGCGCCGTGCAGTTCCGCGCGCTCAGGAGAACCACATGACCCGCACGACCGGGCGCGCCCGGCCCCGGCCGAGACTCCTGTCGGCGCGACCGCTCGGCTACGCGGTGCTGACCGCCGGCCTGGCGGTGTGGCTCATGCCGTTCGCCTGGATGGTGCTGGGCTCGTTCAAGACGCAGGACGAGATCTTCGCCGATCCTCCGACCTGGTGGCCGCAGTCGCCCACCAGCGGGAACTTCACCCGCTGGCTCACACACCTCCACTTCGGCACCTATTTCACCAACAGTCTCGTCGTCGCGGTGCTCACGGTGCTGGGCAATCTGCTGTTCTGCTCGATGGTCGGCTACGCCCTCGCCAAGATGGACTTCGCCGGCAAACGGATCCTGCTCGGCGTCGTGCTGGTGACCATCATGGTGCCGGGCGTCGTGACCTTCGTTCCGCTCTTCGTGATCGTCGCGAAGATCGGGATCCTCAACTCGTACGGCGCGCTTGTGCTGCCGTTCCTCACCCAGCCGGTCGGCGTCTTCCTGATGCGCCAGTTCATGCTCGACATCCCCGACTCCCTGATGGAGGCCGCGCGCATCGACGGCGCGTCGGAGCTGAGAATCTTCATCCGCATCGTGATGCCGTTGTGCGGCCCCGCACTGGCGACGCTCGGCATCCTCACCTTCCTCGGCTCGTGGAACAACTTCCTGTGGCCGCTCGTGGCCAGCCAGTCCGAGTCGATGTACACATTGCCGGTCGCGCTCTCGCTCTACTCCACGGGGCAGTACTCGACCGACTACGGCACACTGCTGGCCGGCGCCGTCCTGATCATCACGCCGATCCTCGCGCTCTTCGTGTTCCTGCAGCGCTACTTCGTGCAAGGCATCGCCACGGTAGGGCTCAAATGACGGCACCGCAGACGCAGACGACCGCAACAGAAGGAGCAGACGTAGTGAATTCGCACGACCTGGCCTTCCCCGACGGGTTTCTTTGGGGGGCGTCGACGGCGGCGCACCAGGTTGAGGGAAACAACGTGGGTAGCGACTTCTGGCAGGCGGAGAACGACGGGACGTGGGGCCTGCCCGACCGGTCGGGCGACGCCTGCGACAGCTACCACCGCTGGGCCGAAGATCTCGACATCGTGCAGAGCCTCGGGCTCAACGCCTACCGGTTCAGCATCGAGTGGGCGCGGGTGGTCCCCACACCCGGTCATCCCTCGCTGGCGGTGTTGCAGCACTACCGCCGGATCATCGAAGGCTGCGGGCAGCGGGGCCTGACGCCGGTCGTCACGCTTCATCACTTCACGAGCCCCGCGTGGCTGAGGGACGAGGGAGGCTGGACGTCCGCGGGGGCGATCGCGCGCTTCACCGAGTACGTCCGCGCGGTGCTGCCGATCCTCGACGGCGTGCCCTGGGTCTGCACGATCAACGAGCCCAACATGCTCGCATGGACGACCGCGCGGCGTGCGCACGGGATCGGCGGCTCCGCCCCCTCCTTCGTCCCGCCGGATCCCGAGATGACCCTCGCGCTGGCACGCGCGCACGCGGAGGCCCGGGAGTTGCTCGCGTCCGTGCCCGGAGTCAGGTCGGGGTGGACGGTGGCGAATCAGAACGTGCAGGACCACGGCGCCGGCGCCGACCGCGCCGCCGAGATGTCGTATCTGATCGACGACCAGTACATCGACGTGGCGAAGGGGGACGACTTCGTGGGCGTGCAGGCCTACAGCCGGCTCCGGGTGGGGGAGCAGGGGGTCATCGCCCCCGGCCCGGCCGACAGGCGCACGATGACGGGCTGGGAGTACTATCCCCGCGCGCTCGAGGAAGCGGTCCGTCATACCGCCGCGCGCCTTGGAGGATCGACGCCGTTGCTGGTGACCGAGAACGGCATCGCGACCGGCGACGACGACGAACGGATCGAGTACACGAGCGAGGCCCTGACGGGCCTGGCCCGTGCGATCGCCGACGGCATCGACGTGCGCGGTTATCTGCACTGGTCGCTGCTGGACAACTTCGAGTGGGGCTCCTGGGAACCGACCTTCGGCCTCGTCGCGGTGGACCGGACGACCTTCCGCCGGACGGTCAAGCCCAGCGCGCGGTGGTTCGGGCGGCTCGCGCAGAACCCCGTCACGACGCTCGGCCAGGAGGTCTCATCGTGACGACGACCGTCGGGGCCGCGGTGCGGCCCGCGCTGGTGCCGTGGCCGTACGCGGTCGCGCTCGACGACACGACGACGGTGCTGGACCCCGGCCGTGTCGTGATCGAGGCGGAGGACGCGCTGCGCGATGCCCGGGAGTGGCTCGAAGGTGAGCTCGCCCGCCTCCCCCGGCAGAGCGGCGGCCATGCGGACGAGCCGCCGCCCCTGCGCGTCGTCCTGCTGATCGGGGAGGCCCCCCACGACGTGCCGCCGGCGAGCGGGGTCGCGCCCGACGAGATCGCGCAGGACGAGCGGCACACCGTGACGATCACTCCCGGCGAGGTGACGGTGACCGGAGCGTGCCCCCGGGCGGTCCTGCGGGGCGCCGCGACGCTGGTGCAGCTGGCGGAGTGCTCCAACGGCCGTCTGCCGACGGGGCGGATCGCGGACGGGCCCGGCCTGGCGTGGCGCGGCCTGATGCTCGACGTCGTGCGACACCCGTTCCGCCTGGAGGAGATCCGCCGCGTCATCGACCTGCTGACGCGGTACAAGCTCAACGTCCTGCACCTTCATCTCACCGACACCGAGGGCTGGAGGCTGCAGTCCGCGTCCCGGCCGAGGCTGAACGCGACGTCGCCGGGCGAGCTGATCACATGGCGCGATCTGGACGCGTTGGCGGCGTTCGCCGCGGCACGCGGGGTGACGATCGTGCCCGAGATCGACCTTCCCGGGCACTGCCTGGCCGCGGTCCGTGCCTACCCGCAGCTCACCGATGGCGGGGCCGCCGCCCGGCTGGGGTATGTGGACCCGTCCGTGCCGGGGGCCGAGGCGTTCCTGGAAGAGACCGTCACCGAGTTCGCGCGTGCGTCTCGCGGCCGTTTCGTCCACGTCGGCGGCGACGAACCCTTCGGGATGCCGCACGAGGCCTACGCCCGTGCGGTCGGCGCCACCGTACGTGCCGCGCACGGGGCCGGAAGGCGGGTCGTCGCGTGGCAGGAGACCGTGCGGACCGGCGCCCTCGGCCGGGGGGACGTCCTGCAGCTGTGGATCGGTGCGGAGACGAGCATCGACGCCGACGCCAAGAAGGCCGAGTTGCCGGAGGCCGCCCACCCGTTCGTCGACCAGATGGTCGCCTTGTTCGCCCTCGCGCCCTCCGACGGCCCCGCCGCGGCGGCGGCCGGACTGCCGGTGCTCGTCTCCTCCAGCGACGTGCTGTACCTCGACCGCCCGTACGCGGAGGCGGCCGGCGACGCCGAGGGGGAAGCGCGCCGTGCCCGGCTCGGCTTTCGCGACTATCCGGCGAAGACTCTCCGTGAGATGTTCGACTGGACTCCGCAGTCGCTGGTCGCAGGGCTGGACGTCCGGATCGCCGGTGTGGAGGCCGCGATCTGGTCGGAGACCATCGAGGACTTCGACGACCTGGCGTTCCTGCTGCTTCCCCGTCTCCCGGGTGCGGCGGAACGGGCGTGGACACGAGAGCGGACACGCTGGGAGGATCACCGGGCGCGGCTGGACCCGCATGCCGAGGTGTGGCAGGCGACCGGATGGGGCGCGGCGTTCCGGCCCGCGACGCGCGGCGAGCGCCCTTCCCCGACCATCGCTCCGGCACCGGGCACCGTCACGGCACCGGGCGCTCCCTCATCCCTCATGAACGCGGAGGCCGGCACATGAACCTCCCCCACGACCTCACCCTGGCCGAGAAGGCGTCCCTGACCTCGGGAAGCAGCACCTGGCAGACCACCGCCGTCGGCGAGCGGGTGCGCGCGCTCACGCTAACCGACGGCCCGCACGGCATCCGCAGGCAGGACCCCGCGTCGGGCGACGCGCTCGGGCTGAACAACAGCCTTCCCGCCACCTGTTTCCCGCCCGCCGTCACGCTCGGGTCCTCCTGGGACCCTGAGCTGGCCCGGCGGGTGGGTGCGGCCCTCGCCAGGGAGGCGTCCGCGCTCGGCGCCGACGTCGTGCTCGGCCCCGGGGTGAACATCAAGCGTTCCCCGCTGTGCGGCCGCAACTTCGAGTACTTCTCGGAGGACCCGCTGATCAGCGGGGTGATGGGCGCGGCCCTGGTCACCGGGATCCAGTCGCTGGGGATCGGCGCGTGCGTGAAGCACTTCGCGGTCAACAACCAGGAGACCGACCGGATGCGGGTGAGCGCCGACGTCGACGAGCAGACCCTGCGCGAGATCTACCTGCCCGCCTTCGAGCGGATCGTGCGCGAAGCGGCGCCGTACGCCGTGATGTGCTCCTACAACAAGATCAACGGAGTGTACGCGAGCGAGAACCGCAGGCTGCTGACCGAGGTGCTGCGGGACGAGTGGGGCTTCGACGGGCTGGTGGTGTCGGACTGGGGCGCGGTCAACGACCGGGTCGCCGCCCTGGCCGCCGGGCTGGACCTGGAGATGCCCCCGACCGGCACCGACGAGCGGATCGTCGCGGCGGTCGCGGCCGGGCACCTGGAGGAGTCGGTGGTCACCGCCGCCGCCGAGCGCGTCATCCTGCTCGGTCGCCGGGTGGAGGGCGCGCGGCGCTTCGACGGCTGGGACGAGGAGGCCCATCACGAGCTGTGCCGCGAGGCCGCCCGGGCCGGCGCCGTCCTGTTGAAGAACGACGGCGACCTGCTGCCGCTCGACCCGGCCGCCCCCCAGCGGATCGCCGTCATCGGGGAGTTCGCCCGTACCCCGCGTTATCAGGGCAACGGCAGCTCGCACGTGGTGCCCACCCGCCTGGACACCCCTTGGGACGCGCTGCGGGCCGCCGCCGGCCCCGGCACCGAGCTGACCTTCGCCCCCGGCTTCACCCTGGCGCACGATCGGGGGGACGGCGCGCCGGACGCCGCCCTGGCGGCCGAGGCCGTGGCCGCCGCGGCGCGGGCCGATGTCGCGCTGGTGTTCCTCGGTCTGCCCGAGGTCGCCGAGTCCGAGGGCTTCGACCGGACCACGATCCACCTTCCGGCCGACCAGATCGCCCTGTTGCACGCGGTGTCGGCCGTCTGCCCGCGGATCGCGGTGGTCCTGGCCAACGGCGGGGTCGTCTCCGTGGCGGAGTGGCAGGACATGGCGTCCGCCGTCCTGGAGGGGTGGCTGCCGGGGCAGGCCGGCGGGGCCGCGCTGGCCGACCTGATCTTCGGGGTCCACAGCCCGAGTGGCAGGCTGACCGAGACCATCCCGCTCAGGCTCGCCGACACCCCCTCCTACCTGCACTTCCCCGGACAGGACGGGCATGTGGTGTACGGCGAGGGCCGCTACGTCGGTTACCGCCACTACGACACCCTGGATGTTCCCGTGGCCTATCCCTTCGGCCACGGCCTGAGCTACACCCGGTTCTCCTACAGCGACCTGCGGGTCGTGAAAAGCGGCGAGAACGCCTGGACGGTGGAGGTCACCGTCACCAACACCGGCGGCCGGTCCGGCCACGAGGTGGTGCAGCTCTACGTGGCCTTCGAGGAGCCGATCCCGTCCCGGCCGAGGCACGAGCTGCGCGGCTTCGCCAAGATCGGGCTGGAGCCCGGCGAGTCCGAGCGGGTCTCCTTCGCGCTGACCGGCAGGGACATCGCGCAGTGGTCGCCGGCCCGCCACGGCTGGCGGGTGGACGAGGGGTGTTTCCTCGTCGAGGTGGGCGCCTCCTCGCGTGACATCCGTCTCAGGGCGGAGGTCGCCGCGGCCGGGGACGGACAGGTGGGCGAGCTCGGGCCGATGTCCACGCTGGGGGAGTGGCTGGCCCATCCCGTCGGCGCGCGACTGCTCGGTGAGCGGATGCGGCACGTCGCCCGCCTCCTCGGTGCCTCCGGCGGCCACTCGGCGCTGATCGAGCTGGCTCTGGGGATTCCGCTGGTCAAGTTCTCCACCTTCGGCATCGGGCTGACCCCGGACGTCGTCGCCGAACTCGTCGCCGCGGCCCGCGAGGCGTCCTCGCATGACGACGGCTCCGGGGCGACGGTGCCGCAGGGCACCCGTACGACAGGAGGTAGTCGATGACCGCGGTCCACGGCCGCGTCCACCCGGGCTTTGAAGCCGTTCGCGCGGCCTTCGCACGCGGGCAGCACGACGACGGGGGCGCCGCCCAGCTCGCCGTCTACCAGGACGGGCGCCTCGTGGTCGACCTGTGGGCGGGCGGCGACCCGATCGGCGGACGCACCGTCGGGGGCGACTCGCTGGGCATCGTCATGTCGGTCAGCAAGGGAGCCGTCGCCACCTGCGCCCACATGCTGTCCCAGCGCGGCGTGCTCGACCTGGACGCTCCGGTCACCGATTACTGGCCGGAGTTCGCGACCGGGGGCAAGGCCCGGATCAGGGTGTCGGACCTGCTGTCCCACCGGGCCGGCCTTTCGGGGTTCGACCCTTTCGACCCTGAGGCGCCGACCGGCCTGGAGGGATACCTGGACTGGGCCGCCTGCGTGGCCGCCCTGGAGGCGATGAGCCCGCTGTGGGAGCCGGGGACCGCCATGATGTATCACGCCCTCACCTACGGCTACCTCGTCGGCGAGGTCATCCGCCGCGCCACCGGGAGGACCGTGGGGGCCGTCCTTTCAGACCTGGTCGCCGGTCCGCTCGGGCTGGACCTGTGGATCGGCCTGCCCGAGTCCGAGGAGCACCGCTTCGTCCCGCAGTTCTCCCGGCAGCCTCAGCCGAGCGAGGAGGAGGTGCTCGCGCTGCTCACCGGTCTGGGCCTCGACCCGGCCGACCGGCTGGTGCGTGCCACCGCCGCGACCTTCCGCGGCGTCGCCGCGGCGGCGGAGGGGTTCAACCGGCGCGAGGCCCATGTCGCCGAGGTCCCTGCCGCCAACGGCATCGCCAACGCCCGCTCGCTCGCCCGCATGTACGCGGCGACGATCGGCGAGGTCGACGGGGTCCGCCTGCTCGACGGCGACAGTGCGGCACGGGCGAGCGCCCCGCAGACCGACGACCTGCCCGCCCCGCCGCCCTTCGACCGCCTGCCCGGCCCGGAGTCCTCGCGCTTCGGGCTCGGCTACGAGTTGTCCCGCCCCGGCCTTCCGATGCTCGGGGAGGGGTCGTTCGGCCACGCCGGAGCCGGGGGACGCCTGGCCTACGCCCAGCCGCGCACCGGTACGGCCGTCGCCTACGTGTGCACCGACATGAGCTGGAATCCCGCGGCCGGCCCCGATCCACGCTGGGTGCCGTGGACCCGGGCTCTGCGGGACATCGTGAGCGGTGCATCGTGAGCGGGACGTCGTGACGGGGTGTCAGCGGTCGAGGCGGCGGTAGCGGCGGACCGACAGCGGGAAGAAGACCGCGATGAGCAGCAGCGGCCAGACCAGGGCCATGACCGCGGCGTGCTCGGCGATCCAGGTGGTGCCGCCCGCCCCGGGGTTGCCGAACAGGTCGCGGGCGGCGGCCATCGTGGCCGACAGCGGGTTCCACTCGGCGACGGCGGCAAGCCAGCCGGGCATGGTGCCGGTCCAGGCGAAGGCGCTGGACAGGAAGCCGACGGGCCAGACGAGCACCTGGACGGCCATGACGGCTTCCGGGCCGTTGAGGGTCAGCCCGAGGTAGATGCCGACCCACAGGAACGCGAAGCGCAGCAGCAACAGCAGCCCGACGGCGAGGGCGGCGCGAGCGGGGCCTTCGTGCCAGCGCCAGCCGACGGCCAGGCCGCAGGCGATCATGACGATGAGGCCGAGGACGGTGTTGAGCATGTCGGCGACGCTGCGGCCGAGGACGACGGCCGAGGAGGCGATGGGCAGGGAGCGGAAGCGGTCGGTGACGCCCTTGGCGGCGTCGCGGGCGACGGCGGTGAAGGTGGCCTCGATGCCGAAGAGCATGGTCATGGCGTACATGCCGGGCATGAGGTATTCGCGGTAGTCGCCGCCGCCCGGTACGGCCATGCCGCCGCCGAACAGGTAGCCGAACATCAGCACGATCATGACGGGGAACAGCAGGCCCGCCACGACCTGGCCGGGTTTGCGGGCCCAGTGGCCGAGGTCGCGCAGGGTGACGGTCCAGCCGTCGGCGAGGGCCCAGCGCAGCCGCGCGGCCGCGGTGCGGGGGATCTCGGGCGCGGTGACGGTCATGCGGCGGCTCCCTTTTTCGTGCCGTTTCCCGTGCCGGTCGGGTGGCCGGTCAGGTGGAGGAAGACCTCGTCCAGGGTGGGCCGCCGTACGGCGATGTCCGCCACGGCGATGCCTGCGGCGTCCAGGGCGCGCAGGACCTCGGGGAGCGCGGCGGACCGGTCGCGTACGGGTGCGCTGACGCGGCGGGAGTCGGCGTCCACGTCGACGGACACATCACCTGTGGCGCCCGCCACCCGGCCGGCGATCGCCGCCGTGGCGGGCAGGTCGGCGGTGTGGCGCACGACGACGTCGAGGCGGTCGCCGCCGAGCGCGGACTTCAGCTCGTCCGGGCTGCCCTCGGCGACGACGCGGCCCG
Source organism: Microbispora sitophila (assembly GCF_014892245.1). Taxonomy (NCBI): domain Bacteria; kingdom Bacillati; phylum Actinomycetota; class Actinomycetes; order Streptosporangiales; family Streptosporangiaceae; genus Microbispora; species Microbispora sitophila. Next base: position 17,625 of record NZ_JADBGC010000038.1, read on the forward strand.
CGTCGACGACCGAGACACGGGAGGCGAGCTGGTCGGCCTCCTCCAGGTATTGGGTGGTGAGGAGCACGGTGGTGCCCGCGGCGACGAGGCCGCGGACGGCGTCCCACACCTCGGTGCGGCCGCGCGGGTCCAGGCCGGTGGTGGGCTCGTCGAGGAACAGCACCGGCGGGGAGCAGATCATGCCGACCGCCAGGTCGAGACGGCGGCGCATGCCGCCGGAGTAGTGCCCGACGGGTCTGGTCCCGGTGTCGGCCAGGCCGAACCGGGCGAGCAGCTCGTCGGCCCGGGCGCGGGCCGCGGCGGGGCGCAGGTGGTGGAGGCGGCCGAACATGACGAGGTTCTGCCTCCCGCTGAGGACCTCGTCGAGGGCGGCGTGCTGGCCGACCAGGCCGATGCTGCGGCGTACGTCGGCGGCCTGCCGTACGACGTCGAAGCCGGCGACGCGGGCGGTGCCGCCGTCGGGGCGCAGCAGCGTGGTGAGTATCCGGACGGCGGTGGTCTTGCCGGCGCCGTTCGGCCCGAGCAGGCCGTGCACCGTGCCCTCGCCGACCGCCAGGTCGACGCCGTCGAGGGCGGCGGTGTCCCCGTACCGCTTGCGCAGCCCTTCGGCCACGACCGCGTGTGTCATGGTGGCTCCTCCGTAGGTTTAGTACGATGTACCGTACAGCATACGGAATCAGGGTGCGCATAGAATTCGCAGGCGATGACGGAGTACAGCTCGCAGGGAGACCCGGCGCGGAGTCTGGCCCTGCTGTGGCGCACGGGTGAGCGGACCGGGCGCAAGGGCAAACCGGATCTCGGGGTCGACCGGATCGTGCGCGCGGCGATCGAGGTCGCCGACGCCGAGGGCCTGGCCGCGCTGTCCATGCGGAAGGTCGCCGAGCAGCTCGGGGTGGGGACGATGTCCCTGTACACCTACGTCCCGGGCAAGGCCGAGCTGATCGACGTCATGCTCGACACCGCGTACGGCGAGCTGCCCGCCCCCGCCGAGGTGCCGGGCGGCTGGCGGGGCAGGCTGGAGCTGATCGCGCGGGAGAACCTGGCGCTTTACCGGCGGCACCCGTGGATGCTGCAGGTGTCGTCGATCACCCGGCCCCCGCTGGGTCCCAACCTCATCGCCAAGTACGACTACGAGTTGCGGGCGGTCGACGGCATCGGCCTGGACGACCTCGAGATGGACTCGGTCGTCACGCTGCTCAACGGCTACGTGAGCGGCGCGGCGCGGGGCGCGGTGGAGGCGGCGCAGGCGCCGGGGGACACGGGCGTCACCGACGAGCAGTGGTGGTACGCCCACGCGCCCTACCTGGCCAAGGTGTTCGACCCCCGGCGTCACCCGGTCGCCGCCCGGGTGGGCGCGGCGGCGGGCGAGGCGTACAACGCGGCCTACGACCCCGGCCAGGCCTTCGAGTTCGGCCTGCAGCGCGTGCTCGACGGCATCGAGGCGTTCGTCGCCGCCCGCACCGCCGGATGAACGGCGCTCCGATCACACCGCACCGCGCTGAGGCAGGTCCATGTGCTGGTTGTGATCAGGGGGTGATGCGGGCGAGTGCGCCGATCTCCAGTGCCGTCCACAGCGCGCCGTCCGGACCCAGGGCGATGCCGTGGGGCTCGCAGCCGGGGGTGGGCAGGTCGTGCACCTCGATGACGCCATCGGCGATCGAGCCGACGCGGTTGGCGGAGGCCGGCCCTGAGAGGGTGAAGGGGCCCGGAGCCGGTCAGCGCTCCGCGTCGTCGGAGAGCAGGAACGCGGGCAGGGAACGGTGCCAGCCCGGTACGTCCAACGCGTTGAGCGCCGAGACGACGCGCTTCTCCTCGTAGACGAAGTGCGTCTCCATCAGCGCCGCCAGGCTGTCCATCTCGCGCCGGACTTCGGCGGGGTCCGTCTCCTCGTCCAGCCCGGCGACGAGCGCCTCGAGCCGTCGCAGGGAGTCCTCTACCAGCCGGTGGTCACGGCGCAACTCCTCCAGCACCGGGCGCAGTTCGGGGAACTGCGCGGCGACTTCGGGGAACGCGACGTCGTCCTCGCCGGTGTGATGCCGGGTCAGCGCCGAGCAGAAGGTCAGACAATGGGCCCGCAGTTCGCGCGGTCGCGCGCCGTCGGCGAAATAGGCGTCGACGCCTTCACGCAGCTCTGTCAGCTCCTCGCGGAGCCAGAGGTGTACTTCGATCAACTGGTTGCCGAACGCCATCAGGCGCTCGTCGGATCTCACCAAAGTTCGTTTCCGTGGTTTCGGCGCCTCCATGCCCTCGGCGGTCTCTTTGCCGGGTGCACCGCGGCGCTGGCAAGATTTTTACCAACGCCGCAAAGAACCTGTCAAACCCGTAAGCACCAGGCCGGACACGGCGCGACGTGATGATCCGGGGGCCGAATGTGCGGGAGCAACCGCAGCCGCTCCATAAAGAGTCGGTAGGCCCGCGGCGGCTCCGCGCGTGCCTGCGTGACTACACCCTCTCGTCCCGGGAACCTGCCGTGGCGGAGGTCCGCACAGCGGTGGCGGAGGGGACGGAGGCAGGGCGATGGCGACCAGCGCGGGCGAGGCCCGGGCCGATGTGACGCCGGCCAGTCTGCGGCTGCCGGGCATCGTGCTCGGGGTGGGACTCGGCGGGTTCGTCGACGGCATCCTGCTGCACCAGCTGCTGCAGTGGCATCACATGCTGAGCAGCACCAACAGCGACCACATCGGGGTGAAGTACTACAACCCCCGCACCGTCTCGGGGCTGGAGATGAACACGGTGTGGGACGGCATCTTCCACGCCGTGTGCTGGCTCGCGGTGCTCATCGGCCTCGCGATCCTGTACTCCAGGGTCACCCGCAACCGGCGCAGGGTGTGGACCTCGCGCGTGCTGTGGGGCTGGATCCTGGCCGGCTGGGGGATCTTCAATCTCGTCGAAGGCGTCCTGGACCATCACATTCTGGCCATCCACCACGTCCACGGCGGTCCCTACCAGCTCTGGTGGGACATCGGTTTCCTCGTCCTGGGCGCACTTCTGCTCGCGGGGGGCTACCTGCTCGCGCGCAGCGGGCGGTCCTTCGACCCCGCCGAGACCTCCGCATGATGGACCCCCCGTCGTGGATCACGGCGTGATGGATCACGGCGCGCACTTCGCGGGGTCGTCCGGCGTGCTGCTGCCGGTCCTCGCCCTGTTCGTGTATCTGCACCTGGCCCGGCGGGCGCGCCGCCGCAACCCGGTCGTGGGCTGGAGCCGGTGGCGTACGGCGGGCTTCGCCACCGGGATCGTCCTGACGGGCGCGGCGCTCCTGCCGCCCGTCACGTCCTTCGCCCACGCCGACTTTCGCGGCCACATGGTCCAGCACATGCTCATCGGCATGTACGCCCCGCTCGCCCTGGTGCTGGGGGCCCCGGTCACCCTGCTGCTGCGGACCCTGCCCGTCGGCGCCGCGCGGTGGCTGAGCGCCGTCGTGCACAGCGGTCCCGGCCGGCTGCTGACCCACCCGGCGACCGCGCTGTTGCTGTCCACCGGCAGCCTCGTGGTGCTGTACTTCACCCCGCTCTACAACGCCGTGACCGCCCAGCCCGCCGGGCACTGGCTGCTGCATGCGCACTTCCTGCTGTCGGGCTGCCTGTTCGCGCACGTCATCGCCGGTCCCGACCCCGCGCCCGCCCGCCCGGGCGTCCGGGCTCGCCTGGTCTACCTCGGCTGCGCCGTCGCCGTGCACGCGGTCGTCGCGCAGCTGATGTACGGCGGATTCTGGGTGGACGTCCACGCGCCCATTCCCGAGGTTCAGGGCGGCGCGGAGATCATGTACTACGGCGGCGACATCGCCGAACTCCTCCTCGCCGCCGCGCTGGTCTCCACCTGGCGTCCGGGGCGCCGTCCCCGGCCCGTGGCCGGCCGCGCCGTACGGGCCTGAAAAGCACCGGCCCGCCGCCGCGATGCGGGGCAGGCCGATGACGGGGGGAGGAGAGCGACGGCTCAGGCGCGGGCGGCTATCCGCGTGAGGAGCGGCTGGACCAGGCGGGCGGCCAGGGGACCGAAGGCCGCCAGGATCAGGACGTACGCCGCCGCCAGCGCACCCAGGTCGGGATGGGCGCCGGCGGCCACCGCCAGGCCGGCGATGACGATGTTGAACTCACCGCGGGGGATGAGCGCGATGCCCGCGCGGACCCGTCCGGCGCGCGCGATGCCGGCTCGGCGGGCGGCATAGATGCCGGTCATCAGTTTGGTGATCATCGTCACCAGGGCCAGGCCCGCGGCCAGGCCGGCGGCGGGGAGGATCTTGGTGGGGTCGGTCTGCAGGCCGAAGAACACGAAGAAGACCGCGGCGAACAGGTCGCGCAGCGGCGCGAGCAGCGCCTGGGCGTCTTCGGCCAGCTCGCCCGACAGCGCGATCCCGACGAGGAACGCCCCGACCGCGGCCGACACCTGCAGCTGCTGGGCCAGTCCGGCGACCAGCAGCGCCAGCCCGACCACCTTGAGCACGAGCACCTCGGAGTTGGGGCTGGCGACGAACGCCTCGATGTAGCGGCCGAAGCGCAACGCGACCAGCAGGACCACGCTCACCGCGGCGAGCGCGATGGCTACGGTGAGCGCCCCGGCGACAAAGCTCAGGCCCGCCAGCATGGCGGTCAGGACCGGCAGGTAGACCGCCATCGTGAGGTCCTCGAACACCAGCAGCGACAGCACCACCGGGGTCTCCCGGTTGCCGATCCAGCCCAGGTCGGACAGGACCTTGGCGGTGATGCCGGAGGAGGTGGCGTAGGTGACGCCGGCCATGGCGACGGCGGCGACCGGTCCCCAGCCGAGGAGCAGCGCGCAGATGGCGCCCGGTGCCGCGTTGAGCACGAGGTCGACCAGGCCCGCGCGGGCGTTGCCCTTGAGGCTGGTCACCAGCTCGTCGGCGTTGTATTCCAGGCCGAGGGTGAGCAGCAGCAGGATGACGCCTAATTCGGCGCCGGTGGCGGTGAACTCCTCGCTGGTGGCCAGCGGGAGGATGCCACCGGTGCCGAAGGCCAGGCCCGCGATGAGGTAGAGAGGGATGGGGGAGATGCCGACGCGCAGCGCCAGTGCTCCGAGGATGCCGAGTCCGAGGACGACGGCGCCGAATTCCAGGAAGAGTATCGCGGTATTGTGCACGCGCTGCCCTCAGCCGCTGGCGAAGATGTCGGCGACGGCGGCGGTGCTGTCCTCGCTGCCCACCACGACCACGATGTCGTCCCCGGTGAGGAGGAAGTCGGGGGCGGGGCTGGCGAACACGTGCCCGGCGCGGACGACGGCCACGATGGAGGCTCCGGTGCGGGTCCGCACCTGCGCCTCGCCCATGGGCCGGCCGGCGTAGGGGGAGCCCGGCGAGATCGGCAGCTGGACGCTGACCAGTCCCTCGACCTCGCGGTGCAGGGCGTTGAGCCGCTGGACGATGCGGGGGGCGCCGAGCAGCTCGACGAGCGCGTCCGCCTCCTCGTCGTTGAGTTTTATCGTCTCGCAGGCCCTGTCGGGATCATCGGGATCGTAGATCACCAGGTCGCGCCGCCCGGTGCGGTGGGAGACGACCCCGATGCGCCGTCCCGAGCGGGTGGTGAACTCGTGCCGCAATCCGATCCCCGGCAACACCGTCTGCTCGACATCCACGGCGCCGCTCCTCCGTTCTGATAAGTCAATACTTGCTCAGGAACCTACCAATAACGGACGGAGGTCTCATTTCCGCCGTCTTGGCACGTGCCGTTGCGGGTATGGCAAGCTGACGCCGTGGACGACGACCTCGAACACGCGCTCGTCTCGGTAGGGCCCCGCCTGCGCGCGCTGCGCCGGCAGCGCGAGACGACCCTGGCCGACCTGTCGGCGGCGACCGGCATCTCGGTGAGCACGCTGTCGCGGCTGGAGTCGGGTGCCCGCCGTCCGACCCTCGAACTGCTGCTGCCCCTGGCCAGGGCTCATGGGGTCACGCTGGACGAGCTCGTCGACGCCCCGCCGACGGGGGATCCGCGCATTCACCTGCGGCCGGTCGCCCGCTTCGGCATGACGATGCTGCCGTTGAGCCGCCGGGCCGGGGGCATCCAGGCGTACAAGCTGGTGATTCCGGCGGGCAGCGCGAGGAGGCAGCCGGAGCCGAAGACCCACGAGGGGTATGAGTGGCTCTACGTGCTGAACGGGCGGCTTCGGGTGGTCCTCGGCGAGCAGGATCTGGTGCTGTCACCGGGCGAGGCGGCCGAGTTCGACACCCGGCTGCCGCACTGGTTCGGCGCCGCGGACGACGAAGCGGTCGAGTTCCTCAGCCTGTTCGGCCAGCAGGGCGAGCGCGCCCACCTGCGCGCCCGCCCGAAAGCGAAGCAGGAGCCTACGCGGGCCGGCGGGCGAGGGTGAGCATGTGCCCGCTGACCCCGAGAAGCGACGGCACGCGTTCCAGCGTGCGCTGGGCGTCGAGCATGAGCCTGCGGCGTTCGGGGTCGTCGAGCCAGTCGTTCACGTCGCCGTACAGCCAGAAGGCGCCCTCCAGGCCGTAGCGCTCGGCGTCGGGGAGCCCCGCGTCGGCGAACTCCCCGGGCACCTCGTCGGGGTCGTGCAGGTAGGCGGAGAAACCCTGCACGGGACCCAGCAGGACGCCGTCCTTCATGGCCTTGCGCGCTGCCAGGCGGTGTGGTTCCTGCTCGTAGACCCCTAGGTAGACCATGTCGTGCACGGCCGCGTAGCGGTTGATGGTGGCGGCGGCCACCAGTCCTCCGGGGCGCACCACGCGGCGCGCCTCGGTCAGGGCGGTGACCCGGTCGGCACGGTCGGCCAGGTGGTAGAGCGGGCCCAGCAGCAGGACCGCGTCCGCACTCGCGTCCGGCAGGGGCAGGTCGCGTGCGTCGCCCTGCCGGGCCGTCACACCCGGCAGGGCCCCGGCCCGCTCGACGTGGAGCGGGATCGGGTCCAGCAGTTCGACCTCGTAGCCGTCGGCGACCAGCCATTCGGCGTGCACTCCGGTGCCGCCGCCGACGTCGAGCACCCGGGCGGGCGGTGACGGCAGTGCCCGGCGCAGCACGTCCTGCGTCCGCCACAGCTCCAGCCGGCCCCGGCCCGTACGGAGCCTGCCGTCCTCCTTGTCCTGCTCGTAGTAGGCGAGCACTTCCCGGGTCACCGTCATGACCGATCACACTCCGCCTGGTCGTGGGTGCGGGGCTAGGCCGCCGGCTCGGCGGGGAGCCAGATCCGGTGGCCGCCGGGCACCTCATGGTAACGGCGCAGCGCGGCCAGGCCGCTGAGCCATCCGGTCCAGGCGGCGTACGGCGGGTTGCCGGTGTCGAAGCCGCTCTGGACGAACGTCAGGCGGGTCTTGCCGCCGCTGTCCTCCAGTTCCCAGGTGACGACGCCCCCCGGTCCCCAGTCGGCCGACATGGTCCTGCCGGGGACCAGGTCGATGATCTTCGCGGGGTGCGGGTCGGCGTCCAGGCCGCCCATGGCGAAGCGCCCGCCGACGTACGGCTCGATGCCGATGGGGTATCCGAACCAGTCGCTCGCCTTGTCCGAGTCGACCAGGGAGTCGTACACCTGCTCGACCGGCGCCTCGACGACCATCTCGCCCCGGAAGTCGGCCGAGGTGTAGTCGGGCTGGGGGCCGATCTCGCGTCCCTCGACGTAGTCGGCCAGGTTGGACAGCGCCAGCGACCAGAAGGTCTGCAGCACGCCCCGGATGCTGGCCCCGGTGATGGCGTCCTGGAAGTCGAAGTGGCTCTGCGACAGGGTCAGGACGGTCGCGTCCGGGGTCTCCTCCTCCAGTGTGATCTCGGTGGTCGTCTCCACGCCGTCCAGCAGCCAGGCGAAGCGCAGCGTGTGGTCGTCGGCGTGCAGCGGGCGCTGGTGGGGGGCGTCGCCCTCGGGGGTGCGGCGGCCCCAGAACGCGTAGCGGCCGGGCAGGTCGGCCTCGGCGTGCTCGGCCAGCCACACCCGCATCGCGGCGGGGTCGGTCAGCGCGTGGCGCACCTCCTTCAGCGGAGCCGCCAGGCGGACGCGGACGATCATCGGTTCACTCACGTTCGTCTCCCGGGGGGTAGTGGGGATAGCAGGCCACGGCGAGCTTGAAGGCGTCGCCTTCGTCGCCGCCGTAGCGCGTGAACAGGTCCTGCAGCGCGGTGCGCAGGTCGGCCAGGAACTGCTGGCGTCGTTCCGGAGGCACACGCACCTCGCCCGACACACCGATGGACGGCAACTCCGGCGCCGTCCGGTCGAGGGCGGCGATGTCGGCCTGCACCTCTTCCATGAGGTCGAGCAGGTAGCCCAGGCTGAGCTCGTCCTGCCGCCGGCGCAGCCCGCCGATGCGGCCCACGAGGCCCGGCGACAGCCAGTAGGAGCGGGCGCTCGCCTGGTAGATGCCTTCGGTGATGCCGCGCACCCGCCGCTCGGAGACCTGGTCGACCAGGCCCGCCTCAACCAGGCGTTTGACGTGGTAGTAGACCCGCTGCGGTGTCTGGTCGAGCACCGCCGCCACCTCGGTGCACGTGCGCGGCACCGCCAGTTGCCGCAGCACCTCGATGCGCTGCGGTTTGAGCAGTGCCTCGGCCTGCTCGATCTGCTCCAGGTACAGGACGTCTCTCATGGCAAAAACAATGTTGTACGTAAAAATTCTCTTTGTCAATTGCTCTCGGAAGGAGAAAGGGGGTCATCGGACAGGGGGTCGGCTACCCGCAGTCGGCGGCGCGAGCCAGGAACAGGGCCCGCTCCCGCTCGTTGCCGGTCAGGGCCGCCGCCCGTTCGAACTCCCGCCGCGCCTCGTCCGTGCGGCCCAGCCGGGCCAGCAGGTCACCGCGTACGGCGGGTAGTTGGGGATAGCGGCGCAGGGCCTTGTCGCCGGCGACGGCGTCCGCGATCTCCAGCCCGCGTGCGGGGTCGCCGGCCATCGCGACCGCGACGGCGCGGTTCAGCTCGACCACGGGGGAGGGCGCGACGTGGGCGAGCACCCGATAGAGGGCGGCGACACGTTCCCAGTCGGTGTCCTCGGGACGGGCCGCCCGGGCGTGGCAGGCGGCGATGGCCGCCTGCAGGGCGTACGGGCCGAAGGCGCCGCCGAGCGACTCGGCCCGCTCAAGCGCCTCCACTCCCCGGCGGATCAGCAGCCTGTCCCACCGGCGCCGGTCCTGGTCGGGGAGCAGGACCGGCGCGCCGTCCGGTCCGGTGCGGGCGCGCAGGCGGGACGCCTGCAGTTCCATCAGCGCGGCCAGACCGTGCACCTCCGGTTCGCGGGGGAGCAGGCCCGTCAGGAGACGGCCCAGGCGCAGCGCCTCGTGGCAGAGGTCGGGGCGGGTCCAGTCGACGCCCGCCGTGGCCGAGTAGCCCTCGTTGAAGATCAGGTAGACGACTTCCAGCACCGAGGCCAGCCGCTCGGCCAGGTCGTCAGGTGCCGGCATCTCGAATCCGACCCCTTTGCCGGCCAGGGTGCGCTTGGCGCGGACGATCCGCTGTGCCACCGCCGGCTCGGTGGCCAGGAACGCCCGGGCGATCTCCCCGGTGGTCAGGCCGCCGAGCAGGCGCAGCGTGAGCGCGACGCGCGCCTCGGTGGTCAGCGCGGGATGGCAGGCGGTGAAGACGAGCCGGAGCATGTCGTCGCGGAGGTGGTCGTCCAGGCCGGCGCCCGGGTCCGGCTGCGGCCTGCTCTCGATGTCGCGGCCGATCTCCTGGAGCTTGCGCTCGTAGCGGCTGCGCCGCCGTAGGTGGTCGATCGCGCGGTGCTTGGCGGTGGCCATGAGCCAGGCGCCGGGGTTGTCCGGCACGCCCGCCCCCGGCCACTGCTCCAGCGCGATGAGCAGCGCGTCCTGGGCGAGTTCCTCGGCCAGGCCGACGTCGTCGACGAGGCGGGCCAGCGCCGCGACGAGTCTGGCGGACTCGATCCGCCAGACCGCCTCGATCGCGCGGTGCGCCGCGAGCAGCGCGTCGGTGCCGGTCATCGGAGTGCTCAGCTCACAGGGGCTCAGGCCGGGGGTGCTCAGACCAGGGGTGGCTCAGGCCGGAGGGGCGAAATCTTCGGGGCCGAGCACCTTGACCACCTCGGCCTCGCCCTCCCAGCCCTCCCACAGGTCGCGGTGCAGGCGCATGAAGCGCGCGGCCCACTCGACCGCCTCCTCCTTCGACCGCACGTCGTACAGGGCGTAGCTGATCAGTTCCTTCGACTCGGTGAACGGGCCGTCGGTCACGCTGAGTCTGCCCTCGGCCATGCGCACCCTCGCCGCGGACGCGCTGGGGGCCAGCCCGGCGGTGTCGAGCAGGGCCCCGGCGACGGTCGCCTCCTGACCGAGCTTGGCGATGGCCTCCATGAGGTCGGCGGGCGGAGGGGTGTCGGGCTGGGCGGCCCTGAGCAGAACCATGTATCGCATCGGTCGTCTCCTTCCGGTCAATGATCTATCAGGTGCACGCGGGACGGGTCAGGCGTTCCGGTACGCGTGCACGGCCAGGGCGCTGATCCAGGCCCAGCCGAGCACCACGGCGCCGGTGAAGGCGAGGTTGGCCCAGGCCGCGCCCGCCCCCGAGGCCACGGCCAGGAAACCGGCCGCGAACAGCGTGCCGGTCGCCCGCGAACTCCACGCCCAGGCCGCCCGCCCGCGCCGGGCGAAGCGGCGGGCGAGGACGAAGCAGGCCGCGACCAGGCAGGCGAACCCGACTCCGCCGGAGGCCAGGTGCGCGATGCCGTGCCAGCTCACCTCGCCCGTCGGTACGCCCCGGGGAAAGCCCTGGGCCGGGTCGGCCCGGAAGGCCCCGGCCGCCAGCAGGCTCAGGCCGTACGCCCCCAGCAGGCGGGGGGCCCAGCCGCGGCCGTGCGCCCGGCGCAGCCCTGCGGCGAAGGCGATGGTCATCGCCCCGGCCAGCACGAAGTTCGCGATGTGGATCCAGCCGAGGTCGCCGTTGGCGAGCAGGCTCCAGGCGTGCCGGGACAGGTCGAATCCGTCCCGGGTCAGGGCCTCGGTCAGCGACACCCCGACGTAGACAGGGCCGGCGATCACGCCGTACCCCAGCAGGCTGCGGATGACGCTGGTCTCACGGTCGCAGGTGCGGGCGGCGGTGCCGGCGTGAGTGGTGGCGGTGGTCATGGGTGGTTCTCCCTTCGCCGGGCCGGTCCCTCACCGGCCCTTCGCCCACTCCTCGAACGGGACGCCCCCGGATCGACACGACTCCAAGATTTTCTTCAAGATTTTTTCCGGCAGCGCTTCTCGGGGAGCACCGCGCCCGGCTGCGGGCGCGAACGGCCTGGTGAGCGGCGCGATGCCAGGGCCGGGTGGTGGCGCCTGCCGCCGGTCACCGGTCGTCAGCGGCCTGGCCCGCGGTCGTCCCGCCCGGTGCGGACGAGACGCCGCCCGCCGGTCGTGTTCTGGTCGAGGAGTGGCAGCCGGAGGACGAAGCGCGCTCCGCGGGGGGAGTCCTCGATGCGCAGGGTTCCCCGGTGGGCGTGGGCGATGTCGCGGGAGATGGCAAGCCCCAGCCCGGTGCCGCCGGCGTCCCGGCGCCGCCCCTCGTCCAGGCGGGTGAATCGCTCGAAGACCCGCTCGCGGTCGGCGGGCGCGATGCCGTTCCCGTCGTCGGTCACCGTGAGGACCGCTCGGCCTCCGGCGGATCCGACGTCGACCGTGACGGCGGTCGCCGCGTGCCGCTGCGCGTTGCTCAGCAGGTTGTCCACGAGCCGGATCAGCTGGATGCGCGAGCCGTGCACCCACACGTTCCCGGTCGTGTGGATCTCGACCGAAGTGTCGCCGGAGTGGGTGTCCACCTCCTGGGCGACCAGCGCTGCGAGGTCGATCGGTTCGTGCGGCGCCGGCTGGCCTCCGCGTAGCCTGGTCATCGTCAGCACGTCCTGCACGATCGCCTCCAGGCGGCCGGTGGCCGACAGGGCTCCCCGGATGGTGTCGCGGGGGTCGACGTGGTCGGGGTGGAGGAGCGCTTCCTCCAGTTGCACCCGCAGCCCGGCGATCGGGTTCCTGAGCTCGTGGGAGGTGACGGAGGCGAGGCGGTACTGCTGCTCGGCCGGGCGTAGCGCCCGGCCGATGATCCACCACATCAGGCGGCCGCCCAGCAGGACGATGAGGAGCGCGGGCCCTGCAATGAGGTATTCGAGGCGGTGTGTCGCGATAAGGGGTGGCTCGACCGTTCCGGCGTAGACGACGGGGGCGTCGGAGGCCGGTGACACGCGGTTGGCCATGAGCAGGACGCACGGCTTGCCCGGGCGGCACTCGACGCGCCGCTGGAGCCGGTCGTCGGGTGCGGGGCGGAACGTGCTCAGCGGTGGCCGTCTCGTCGCGGCCGGGCTGGCGTCCACGATCCTGCCCTGCGCGTCCACCAGCTGGATCAGGTCGACTGCGCCGGAGGCGGGGCGCGGCAGGACGCCGCCGCGCACCTGCGCGCTCCACTGGGCGGCGACCTGCTCGGCGTCGAAGAACACCTGGTCTTCGATCCTGTATCGGATCGCCAGGTCCAGGCTCACGCCGCCCAGGACCGTGAGCAGGAGTAACAGCATTGTCGCCGCTGTCGTGTAGCGCGCCTGGATCGAGCGCAGAGACGGCATCGGTCTCACCATTCTCCTGCCGCACCTCGTGGACGGTCGCACCAACCAGGGGGAGATTGGACGATTTCGTCCACTTTGGGGTCAGATATCCGACTGTGTCAAATTGGCGACAGGAGCCCTGACCTGGGCTTTCACGTGGTCCAGCGCCATGTCGAGGGCGACCACGAAGGGCCGCTCATCCTGCATGGTCTCGGCGAGCAGATAACCGCCCTGCAGTGCGGCGATGACGGCGACGGCGAGTTCCGCGGGGTCCGCGCCGGGGTCGAGTTCGCCGCTGTCCCGCATGCGGGCGAGGCCGTCGGCGAGCAGTCCCTGCCACCTGGCGAAGACGGCGGCCAGGGACTGGCGGGCGTCTTCGCTGCGGCAGGAGAGCTCGTTGGCCAGCGCGCCGATGGGGCACCTGTAGGGCTCGTTGCGCTCCCGATGGCCCGTCACCATCGAGTCGCGCCATCTCTCGAGGTCCCGCATCGAGCGCACCTGGTCGAGTTGCGGCTTCTGGAAGGAGACCATGCGATGCTCCCGCATCGCGATCACCGCGGTGATCAGCGCTTCCTTGTCCGGGAAGTAGTGATAGAGCTGCGACTTGCTGATGCCGCACGCGTCCACCACCTGATCGAGGGGCGTCGCCGCCACTCCCTGCCGGAACATGAGGTCCGAGGCGGTGGCGACGATCCGCTCGCGAGTGGCCGCACCGCGCGCGGTGAGCCTCGGGGAATCCTTCCTCGGCCCTCGATCGGCCATGTGACAACCCCACCTTCGGGCGCGGGAGCCACGCCAGAGGAACAGCCTTGACAATTCCGACATACCACCACAAACTGGACGAAATCGTCCAGTCCTGCGCCGGGATCACCCGACGGCCGCTCGCGCGGTCACGGCCACGCCGCTGTGTGGGACGGCCGGTAGCACGCCGGGCGACACCGCGCTCGACGGCCCGCGCCCGCGGGCCGCGAACCCGACTCCCCGACAGTACGGCCAGTGGTGAGCAGGAGCGCGGTCATGACAGTGACCTTTCGCGGAGGCAACGGGCCCGTACGGGCACTCGCCGGCCGCCTGCGCAGGATCCGCGCCGGGCGGGTCGCCGAGGTCCTCCTGATCGGGGTCCCGGCGGCCTGAAGGCGCGGCGAACGGGGGACAGGCCACTGCGGGCGGTGGCGTCCCTCCGCCTCGAACTGGACACCATCAACCTCAAGGAAGCGAGCACCCGGGTCTGCGAGACAGGCGGAGGCGAGGAGGTCGCCCGGCTCGCCCGGGCCGTCAACAGGACGCTGGAACGGCTGCGCGAGGCCGACGATCGCGCCGAACGCGCCCGGGAGCTGCAGCGGCAGTTCGCCGCGGACGCCTCGCACGAGCTGTGCACCCCCATCGCCGCGCTGCGCATGCGGCTGGAGGAGGCGCAGCTGCATCCGGACGAGACCGATCTGGACGACCTCCTCGGTCACACGTTGCATGACCTGGACCGGGTGCAGGCCATCGTCACCGACCTGCTCCTCCTGACCCGCCGGGGGACCGCCCCCCGGAGGGCGGAGCGGGTGAACCTCACGGCGCTGGTCCGGGCGGAGGCCGCCCGGAGGGTGGACGGGCCCCACACGCACCTCCGGCTCGATCCCGGGGTGATCGTCGACGGTGATCCCGAACAGATCATCCGGATGCTCGGCAATCTGCTCGACAACGCCCGGCGGCACGCCGTCCGCACGGTACGGATCGGCCTGCGCCGCACGAGGGACGGCGCCGAGCTGACCGTCGCCGACGACGGCGAGGGCATCCCCCTGGCCGACCGCGAGCGGATCTTTCACCGCTTCGTGCGGCTGGACGCCGCCCGCAGCCGGGACAAGGGAGGCGCCGGCCTCGGCCTGGCCGTCGCTCGCGCCATCGCCTCCGCACATCACGGCAGCCTCCACGTCGAGGAATGCGCATGGGGCGGAGCGTGCTTCGTCCTGCGGATGCCGCTCTCGCCACACCGCCGCGCGTGATCCGCCCGGCCCTGGCGCCAGTGCTCGTGCCGCGCCGATCCCGCTGGGTGTGATGCCATGGGCGGCATGGAATTGCGGGAACTACGAGCGTTCGTCGTGGTGGCCGAGGAGGGCGGCATGTCGGCCGCGGCGCGCCGGCTGCACATCAGCCAGCCCGCGCTGTCTCAGACTGTCGGCACCCTGGAGCGTCAGCTGGAGGTGAAGCTCTTGGTCCGCAGCAGCGCGGGTGTGCGGCCCACCGAGGCGGGGATGGCGCTGCTCGCCGAGGCGCGCGCCGGACCCGGCCCGGGCTTACACCTGCGCAGCCGGTCGCCGAGCGAGGCGGCCGGGCCGGCCGCGGTGGCCGGGCCTCCGGCGCTCCGGCAGTGAGATACGTTTTCTAGTTGGGCGCCGGGACGGCGAGCGGCCCGGCGGCGCCCAGGGAACACGAGGAGAGCAGGCACGTTGCCCGACACGCACGACCGCGGGGATGCCCGCGGGAACGCCCCGGCCGAGTCAGGCGGGGGACGAACCGACCTGCGGGCCGACTGCGCGAACTGCTTCGGGCTGTGCTGTGTCGCGCTGCCCTTCGCCGCCTCGGCCGACTTCGCGATCAGCAAGGACGCCGGGCGGCCGTGCCCCAACCTCCAGGATGACTTCCGCTGCGGCATCCACGCGCGTCTGCGGGACAACGGCTTTCCCGGCTGCACCGTCTACGACTGCTTCGGCGCGGGGCAGAAGGTCTCGCAGGTCACCTTCGGCCGCAGCTGGCGGGACGAACCGCGGACCGCGGCGCGGATGTTCGAGGTCTTCCCCGTCGTACGGCACCTGCACGAGCTGTTGTGGTACCTGGACGAGGCGATGTCCCTGCCGGTGACCCGCCCGATCCACGCCGAGCTGCGCGGCGCGTTCGAGGAGACCGAACGCCTGACCACGGGCTCCCCCGACGATCTGCTGGGCGTGGACGTCGCCGCCCACCGCGAGAAGGTCAACGTGCTGCTGCTGCGGACGAGTGAGCTGGTGCGGGCGTCGGCCGGGGGTCGTGCCGCCGACCGCAGGGGAGCCGACCTCATCGGCGCCCGGCTCAGGAAGGCGGACCTGCGCGGAGCCAACCTGAGGGGCGCCTACCTCATCGGCGCGGATCTGCGCGGGGCCGATCTGCGCGGCGCGGATCTCATCGGGACGGACCTGCGGGGGGCCGACCTCGGCGGCGCCGACCTCACGGGGAGCGTCTTCCTCACCCAGGCCCAGGTGAACGCGGCCAGGGGAGACGACGCCACGAAGCTGCCCCCGGCCCTCACCCGTCCGGCGCACTGGTCGGGCTCGGTGGCCGCCCCGGCCGCTGGCCCCTCCACCCGCCGCCCGCGCCCCCGCCGCAACCGATAGTCCGGCGGTCTTCCGGCCTCAGCATTCAGGCGAATGCGGTGCGGTGATCGTATGCCCAGGTGGAGAACGTGCGGGGCGCACGACCGAGCACGCGTTCCAGCCCATCGCGGCATCGTCCGGCGGCTGGCCGTCAGCGAGCGTCATATGCGTGATCTCGTCCGCGACGGCATCGGCGTGCCGCCCAAGCGCTTCGAGCGGATCGAACGCGTGCGCCGGGTGCTTGCCCGCGGCAGAGCCCACACCGCACGCTGGGCGCAGCTCGCCGCGACCGCCGGCTTCTACGACCAGTCCCACATGACCGCCGAGTTCCGCACCCTGATGGGCGTGCCTCCAGCGGCCTTCTTCGCGGGCCGTTTCCCCTCACTGCAGCCCTGCTGACCGACGATTCCGCAGAGGGAAAGCAGGCTCACGACCGGCTCGGCGCGACTCCTGTCAGCCGTCCGAGAGCGGCGGCGAGGTCGTCCAGGTGCGCGGCGACCGGGCCGAGCGTCAGCACCCCGCTGCCCGCCCCGGCCAGTTCGCCCGCCGCGGGCATCAGCGCGGCGTAGGCGCGTTCCATCGCCGGGCGGTCGCCGAGCGTGAGGGCCGCCCGGGCGGCGAGGCACCACAGGGCCTCCGTCAGCAGGTCGTGGGGCGGCTCGGGGAGCGCGCGCAGCGCCGCCGCCGCCTCGGCGCGGCGGTCACGCGCCAGCAGCACCAAAGGCCGGGCCCACGGCGCGTACGGCCCCCAATCGGCATGTTCGGCGTCCGGCGGTGGCTGCCCGTGCCGCAGGCGCAGGCACAGCAACGCGAGCGGCAGCAGCCCGCGCTCCATACCGGGCATGCCGGCGCCGTCCAGCCGGGCGGCGGCGTCCCGGTAGGCGGCCTCGGTCTCCTCCACCGGCGCCCGCCCGACCGCGTCCAGGCGCAGCGCCCGATACCAGGCGGTGAACACCCCCACCAGGGGCCGCTCGTGCCGTATGGCCAGGTGTTCGGCAGCGGCGGCGTGGGCGTCGGCGGCCGTGAAGTCCGCGAGCGCCGACAAGGCCTGCATCCGGATGAGGTGCCCGAGCACCTCGAAGGTGACCAGGCCGTGCCGGGCGGACAGATCGACCAGTTCGACGCCGATCTCGTCGCGGTGGGCGGCCAGGCCCGTGCGGTGGAAGGTCTGCATGAACAGGCCGCTCAGTGCGAACGCCAGCAGCGCGGGGTCGTTCAGGCGGCGGGCGATCTCCTCGGCCTGCCGCGCCGCCCGCCGCCCGTGGCCGGAATGGTCGCCGCGCGACTCCAGCGCGATCGTGGCCAGCAGGCGGGCCCGGGCAGCCTCGTGACCGGCAGGCAGAGCGGCCAGCGTGCGCCCGGCCGCCGCCACGATCCGTGCCGCCTGCCCGGGATCGTCGGACCGGGTCCAGATGGCCGGGACGTCGAAGGCGCCGATCACGCGGGCGGTCAGCTCCGCGTCCCCGAGTTCCTCGGCCGCCTCGACCGCGGCCACGCGATGCTCGCGCGCCGCCTGCAGACCGCCGCCCCCGGTCATGGCGAGGTCGCGCAGCAATCCCGCCGTCGACTCCAGGCGGGCCCGCGCCCCGGAGGCGACCGCGCGGTCGTACGCGGCGGTGGCCTGGGCCCACACCCGCTCGGCCGCGCCGCGCACCGGGGAGTCGAGGTGATCGGCCTGGCGCAGAATGTCGGTCTCCAGACGGCGCAGTCCCGGGCCCGGGTCCACGCCCAGCTCGTCCACCAGCAGCGCCCGCGCCCGGCGCAGCACGGCGAGCGCGTCGCCCTGCCGCCCGCTGCGGTACAGCGCGAGCGCGAGCAGCCGCCAGGCCTCTTCCCGCCAGGGATACCCGGCCGCGTGCGCGTCCAGGTCGGGCACCGCCTCGGCCGCCCGCCCCAGGGCCAGCCGCATCTCCGCGTGACGCTCGACCGCGTGCAGCCGGAGTTCGGCCAGGCGGGAGCGCTCGGCGCGGGCCCAGTCCTGGTCGGCGAACTCCGCGTAGGCGGGGCCGCGCCACCACCCCAGCGCCTCCTCCAGCCGTCCGAGCGCGTCCTCGGGTGGCAGCGTGGCGGCGGCGGCCATGGCGTGTTCGAAGCGCCAGGCGTCCACCGCGTCGGCGCCGGCCCGCAGCGCGTACCCCGGTCCCTCGGTGACGAGCAGCCGTGCGGGGGTGCGGGGCGGCCGGTCGGGTTCCAGTGCGCGGCGCAACGCCGCCACGAACGTCCGCACGGCCCCGACCGCGCCCACCGGCGGTTCGTCCCACAGGTCGTCGATCAGGCGGGTGACCGGGACGACTCGGCCGCGCGCGACGATCAGCCGGGCCAGCACCGCGCGGTGCCGCGGCCCCTTCAGGGCGATCGCGCCGCCGGTGCCGTCCCAGGCCGTCACCGGCCCCAGCACTCCGAACGCGATCCCCACCTGCGGTCCCCTTTCCGCGCGAACCCCCAGCTCAAAGCAACTGCCACGGTAGCGCGCTGATCGGATGCTCATTCACGTCCGGCAGCCTGGGAGCATCTGATCCCGCACAGAAAGGGGGCGCGTGATGGCGCCTGTCCTTCCCGGTTTCGACTACCTTCGCGTGCCGGTCGCCGACGGTGTGTCGCTGAACGCGGCCGTCGCCGGGTCGGGGAGCCCGATCGTGCTGCTGCACGGCTTCCCCCAGACCCACCTGATGTGGCGGCACGTCGCCGCCGACCTGGCCGCCGACCACACCGTGATCTGTCCCGACCTGCGCGGCTACGGCGCCAGCGACAAGCCGGCCGAGGCCGGTCGCGAGACCTATTCCAAGCGCACGATGGCCGCCGACGTCGTCGCGCTTGCCCGGGCGCTGGGACATGAGCGGTTCGCGCTGGCCGGGCACGACCGCGGCGCGCTGGTCGCCTTCCGCGCCGGGCTCGACCACCCGGCGGCGATCAGCCACCTGGCCTGCCTCGACGTGCTGCCCACGCTGGACATGTGGGAGGTGATGCACGGCGCAGGCGCCGCCGTCGGATTCCACCTGTACCTGATGGCCCAGCCGCCCGGCCTGCCCGAGCGGATGATCGGCGCGAGCGCGGACGCCTTCTTCGGCCACTTCCTCGACGTCTGGACCGTCGACCGCGGGGCGATCCCCGCCGACGTGCGCGCCGCCTACTTGGACGCCTGCCGTACGGCGGTGCCGTCGATCGTGGCGGATTACCGCGCGTCGGCGGGGATCGACGTGGATCACGACCGGACGGACCGGGAGGCGGGGAACCTGCTGCGGATGCCGGTGACCGTGCTCCAGCAGGATTGGGGGGCCGCCCTCGGGTACGACGCCGAGGCGCTGTGGGGCGCCTGGGCCCCCGACCTGGTGCACACGACGGTCAAATGCGGGCACTTCATGGCCGAGGAGGACCCGGCCGGCGTCGCCGGGGCCCTGCGCGCCCTCCTCGCCCGCTGACCGTTTCAGCCGTACGGCGGGCCGCCGGGCTCTGTCAGCAGGCGACGTCGGCGGGCGGGAGCGTCCCGGTGGTGAGAAAGGCGTCGACCTGGCCGTTGAGACAGGCGTCGCCGAAGGCGGGGTAGGGCGCGTGGGTGTGCGCGTCGATGGTGACCGTGCGCGAGCCGCGGATGCCTGCCGCCACGGCACGGCTGTTGGCGATCGGCACCGCCACGTCCCGCAGCGCCGCGGTCACCAGAACCCCGGGCGCCCGGCCGGCCGGCAGCCGCACCGGCTCGTCCTTGACCCGGGGCCAGAAGGCGCACGGCGTGATGTTGGCGTTGGCCGGGCCGAACAGCGGATACCGCGCGCTGTAGGAGGCGAGATCACGCCGGTAGTCGCGGGGATCGCGCGGCCAGGGGCCGTCTCCGCACCGGTAGGCGATGTTGGCCGCCGTGTGGTTGTCGGCCGGGACGCCGGGCACCCCCGCGGGCGGCAGCGGGCGGACGGGGAACGGCACGTACGGCTCCCGGCCGGCGGCGAGGTCGCCGAACGCGGCCGCTATCAGCCCGAAGGAGCGCTCGTCGTAGATTCCCGCCACGAGCAGCGCCCCCAGTTCGCCCGACGTCCAGGCGTGGCCCGTGACGACGACCGGGGCCGTCGCGGCGCGCCGGATCAGCCCCGCGACGGTGTCGGTGACCTCGCGTGCGGTGCCGCCGAGGCCGTACACGGCGTCGTGCTCGGCCGCCCAGGTGGCGAAGGCGGCCGTCCCGGCCTCGAACGCCGGGGTGCGCGCCAGTTCGTACGGCCGCCACGCGGCCTCCGGGTTCACGGGGCTGTCCAGCACGAACCTGTCCACCCGTTCGGGGAACAAGGCGGCAAAGACCGCCCCGAGCATGCCCGCGTACGATCCGCCGAGGTAGGAGATCTTCTCCTCGCCGAGCGCGGCCCGGATGACGTCCATGTCCCTCGCGGCGTTCGCCGTGGTGGCGTACGGCAGGGCCCACCCGGCGGCCCGCACGCAGTCGCGGGCGTACGCGCGGGCCTCGGCCGCGTCGGCGGGGAAGCTACCTGGGGTGGCCGTGCGGACCCAGTAGCCGCCGGGCTCCTCCACGGTCCGGCCGCAGCCGATGGGCGTGCTCCGCTCGACGAATCGGATGTCGAAGCCGATCAGGTCGTAGCGCGCCCGCACCTCGGGGGACAGCATGGGCGCCAGGCTCGACGGCAGCGGCACGCCCGGCCCGCCGGGGCCGCCTCCGGTGGTGAGCAGCACGCCGCGGCGCCGGGACGGGTCGGTCGCGGGCAGCCGCGAGATCGCGGTCGTTATCGTTCGGCCACGGGGGCGGCGGTGGTCCAGCGGCACGGCGACCTCCGCGCAGCGCAGGGCGGGGTCGCCGGTCCCCGCGCAGTCGCCCCAGCGCAGCTCCTGCCGGGAGAAGTCCGGCGTGCCCACTGCGCCGGCCGTGCCCACTGCGCCCGCCGGGGCGGCCGGCGCCAGGCAGGCCGCTATCGCGAACGCCGCCAGAAGGACTCTTCGCGACGTGCCGGCGCAGTGCGTCATGCCGTACAGCCTCCGTCCTGATCATCGCGGATACCGCCACGATGACCGGCGAAGTGCCGCTCGCCAACGATCCGGGGTGCCGCATACCGGCCGCCGGGGGAGTGCGCGCTGTTCCCGGGCACGGGCCGCACGCCCGCACCCTGAAACTTTCCGCGGGCCTGGAGCTTAGGGGGCCGGTGAATGGGCGCCGCGCTCGCGGTGGTAGGCATGGCTGTGGCTTCGGAGATCACCGTCGCGGTTCGAGGTGGAGGAGCGATCGTGGGGGAAAACGGTCCGGCGGGTTCGATTCGTGATCTGTTGCGGGGGCTTCCCGTCTTTGACGCCGAACTGCCGGGGTTCGACGTCGACGCCGCGCCGTCCGATCCGGTCGCCCTGTTCGTGGAATGGCTGACCTCGGCCGTCGAGGCCGGCGTGCGCGAGCCGCATGCCATGTCCCTGGCGACGGCCGACGCCGGCGGACGGCCTTCTTCCCGGGTGCTGATCTGCAAGGACCTCGGGGCGGACGGCACCTGGTATTTCGCGACGAGCGCGGGCAGCCGTAAAGGACGGGAGCTGGCCGCCACACCGTACGCCGCTCTGGCGTTCTACTGGCCCGAGCAGGGCCGTCAGATCCGGGTGCGGGGCACGGCCTTCGCGGCGGACGCGCAGCGCAGCGCCGCCGACTTCCTCGCGCGGTCCCCCGGCGCTCGCGCGGACGCTCTGACCGGCCGCCAGTCGCAGGTCCTGGACAAGCCGTCCGACCTCGAAGCCGCCCTGCGCGCGGCGCACGCTCAGATCGAGGCCCACCCTGAGGTGGTCGCGCCGGGATGGACTCTGTACGGCGTCCGCGCCGAAGAAGTCGAGTTCTGGCAGGCCGACCACGACCGCCGTCACATCCGCCTGCGCTACACACGAGAGGATGCCGCCTGGGCGAGACACCGCCTGTGGCCTTGACCGGGTGAGGAACCCGCGCCCGCGGTCGCCCCGGGTCGGAGCCGGAATCAGGAGGGCGTCACCGTGAGCCGTCCTGGGCGGCCGTGTCACGTGTGCGCAACGCGCGCTCCAGCGCACGCAGGGCGGGGACCGCGTCGAGCAGAGCCTGCGCCTGGTGATCGGGAAGCTCGGCGAGGACCTCGTCGAGGACCTTGGCCCAGGTCTCCTCGATGCGCCGGGAGCCGGCCACGGCCTTGGGCGTGGGCAGCACACGGCCGGCGCGCCGGTCCGCAGAGTCGCTCTCCCGCTGGACCAGTCCCAGCTCGGCCAGATGCCGCAGCGCCGTGCTGACGTTGCTCGGCTTCATCTGCAACTCGGCGGCGAGCCTGCCGGGGCTCACGCCGGGCTCCCGGACGATCGCACGGATCATGTCCGCCTCGGAGGCGGGCAACGGTTCGAGGCCCGACCGGACGACGCCCGTGCGCAGCAGCGTGCGCGAGGTGTCCCGGAGAGCAGGCATGAGGTCCCGGAGCACGGCGAGGCGGTCCACACGTACATCGTAGGATATTTATGCATTTATAAGTATCCGCGTTGAGGGAGTGTCATGTCCCCCGCTTCGCCGCCTCCGACCGGCTCCGGGGTCTCCCGGCCTCTGCTCGCCGTGCTGGCCCTGCTGTCGGCGGTGGCGCCGTTCGCCACCGACATGTACCTGCCGACGTTCACCGACATGGCGGCCGACCTCCAGACCGGCGCCTCCAGCGTGCAACTCACGCTCACCGCGTTCTTCGTCGGGATCGCCACCGGGCAGCTCGTCATCGGACCACTGTCCGACCGGTTCGGGCGGCGGCGGCCGATCCTGCTGGCCACCACCGTGGCCGTGGCCGCCTGCGTCGCGTGCGCGCTCGCGCCGAACGTCTGGTCGCTCATCGTCTTCCGGTTCGCGCACGGCTTCGCCGGCGCCGCCGGCGTCGTGGTCGCCCGCGCCGTGGCCGCCGACCGCACGAGCGGCAGGGAGACGGCCCGGCTGTTCTCGCTGCTGGCCGCCATCGGCGGCGTCGCCCCCGTCATCGCTCCGCTGGCGGGCGGCCTGCTGGCCGCCGCCGGCTGGCGCAGCGTCTTCTGGGTGCTGGCCGCCATCTCGGCGCTCATGCTGATCGGCGCGGTCCTGGTCGTCCCGGAGACGCTCCCGCCCGCACGCCGGCATGGGGGCGGGATCGCCGCCACCGGCCGGGCCGCGCGGCGCCTGCTCGCCGACCGCGGATACCTCGGCTACACCTTCGCCTTCGGCTTCGGGTTCGCCGGGCTGATGGGGTACATCTCGGCCTCGCCCTTCGTCGTGCAGAACGTGCTGGGCCTGTCGACCACCGCCTACACCGTGACCTTCGCGGCCAACGCGCTGGGCCTGACGGCCGCCAGCGTCGCCGGGGCCCGCCTGCTGCGCCGGTTCTCCCCCGAGCGGCTGCTGCGCGTCGCTCAGGGCGCCGTGCTGGTGCTGTCGGCCGTCCTGCTCGCGACGCTGGCCGCCGGTTTGCCGGCCGCCGCCGTGCTGCCGGTGCTGTTCCTGACGGTCAGCTGCTTCTCGCTCGTCATGGGCAACTCCTCGGCGCTGGCCGTCGGCCGGGCGCCGTACGCCACCGGCACGGCCGCCGCCGTGCTGGGCGCGCTGCAGTTCGCGTTCGGCGCCCTGGTGGCGCCGCTGGTCGGCGTGGGAGGAGAGGGGACCGCCCTGCCGATGGGCGTCACGCTGGTGGTCAGCGCCGTGCTGGGCATCGGCGCCCACCTGGTCGCCGCGAAGGCGGCTCCCGTCGCGCCGTCCACCTCGGATGCCGCCTCCGAAGCCGCGCCCGCCGAAGCGGGGCGCGGTTGACGAGCGGCCGCGGAGGCGCCGAGCCGGTCGGGGCCCGTCACCCGGGGGGAGTGAAGCGGGACAGGTCGTAGATGCCGAGCGCCTTCTCGATGTCGGCGACCTGGTCGACCACCCCCTCGAAGCCGCGCGGCCCGAAACGCCGGTGCTCCTCGTCTTCGAAGACCTCGCCCAGGCGGAGGAACTCCTTGGCGGGCACGACCTCACGGAACGCGGGGAACACCACCGTGTCCTCCCGCGCCTCGTGCGGCTCGTACATACGGACGAACGCCGCCATGTCGGCGACCAGAGTATGGGCGGCCCTGGCCCCCGTCGTACGCCGGGTGGCGGCGAGGATGCGCCCGGTCAGCTCGCGTCCTCTGCGGTGTTGCAGCAGCAGGACCGAGACGGTGCCGGTGAGCCTGCCGGCCTCGCGCAGCCGGGGGAAGACGTACTTCTCCTCCAGGTGCTCGTGGTAGTCCTCGACGAAGCCGCGGATGATGCGGGCGGCGGCGTTGAGCGACCGCGCGGGCGCCCGCTCGCCGCTTTCGATCCGCCGGATGCCCTCCCGGTAGACCAGCAGGAGCCGCTTCAGCACGCCGTGCTCGCGCATGAGGTCTTCGGGCGGCGTCACCTCCGCCTCCTGCTCAGGAGCATACGGAGCCGCCACCGCAGGGGCCGCGCCCCCGGGGGCTGTGACGGTCACGGCTCCCGCCAGGGCGGCGGTGGACAGGCCAAGCAGGTCGCGGCGGCGCACCACCGGTGAATCACGATCGTCCACGCCGTCTCCGTCCTCGTCCGGTCGGGTTCCGCCCGCGTGCTCGCATGCGATCGGAGACTCCCCCGCACGGCCGTACGCCACCCCTCGGCGCGGGTAAACGATTCACCCGCCCGGCCGGCCGGGATGTTCGACGGAGCGCCGGACGCGGCCAGTCCTGGCTGGCCGCAGGTCAGGACCGAACGGCGGGCTGGAACAGCTCGACGAGATTCCCGGCGGGGTCGGGGAGCAGGATCTGCCTGCCGCCGGGGCCGGTGACCACCTCGCCGTGGAACGACAGGCCCGCGGCCTGCAGCCGGGCGATTTCGGCGTCCAGGTCGTCGACGACCAGTTGGATGCGGTTGCGGCCCGCGCCGGTGGCCTTGGCGGGTGTGGCGCGGGCGCCGGAACTGGCGGGCCCGGACAACAGCAGCCGCAGCGGCCCGCGTACCACGTCGGCGAAGGCGGGTGCGGCGCTGCTGTTCAGGGTGAAGCCGAGATGGGCGGTGTAGAAGCCGACGGCCGCCTGGACGTCGTCGACGAGGTAGCGGACGCTGGCGTAGTGGTCGGTCACCGTCATGAGTGAGCCTCCGGAGTCTGAGCCAGGACGGGCAGTAGGTAACGGATGCGCATGTCGATGTCCGCCGCCGCTCGGCCGAGCGCGGCATAAATGTCTTGCTCCGACTGGCCCGCCGCGGCCGGGTCCGGGGTGCTCCAGTGGATCCGCCGCGCGTGGTCGCCGAACTCGGGGCAGGCTTCGCGGGCCTTGTCGCACAGGGTGATGACGTAGTCGAACCGGCGACCGCGCAGCGTGTCCAGATGGCGCGGCCGCCGGTCGGCGATGTCGATGCCGTACTGCTCGCGCAGCACGCGTACGGCGTGCGGGTGCACCCGTGCTGCGGGCCGACTGCCGGCGCTGGTCACGGTCACGCGATCGGCGGTGTGATGGCGCAGCAGAGCTTCGGCGATCGGTGAACGGGCGCTGTTTCCCGTGCAGGCGAACAGCACCGAGAGCCGGGGCCACCGCGGCGGAGGCGCCGGCGGCTCGGGGACGCCGCGCAGTGCCGGATGCAGGGCGGCCCCGGCGCCGGCCAGGGCCTGCGCGCAGCGATCCAGGTTGAGCCGGTAATAGCTGTCGCGGCCGTCGCGGCTGCTGCGTGTGGTGGTGACAAGGCCGCCGTCGCGCAGCAGCCGAAGGTGGTAGGAGACCAGGTTCTGCGGCGCTCCGACCAGCGCCATCAGCTCACGGACCCGCAGGTCGCCCATGACGAGCTCGGTCAACAGCCGCCAGCGCAGCGGATTGGCGGCCAGGCGCACGAACGCCGGAACGGCTTGATCGGACGACGCCATGACCCGGACAATACATCAAAGGAATTTGATGGAACATCCCCGAGAAGTCAGGTCCCGGCCACGGCCTCGTGGCGTGCCCGAAGCGGGCGCTGAGCTCGCGGTGGTCACGCCGGGCGCCCTCGCGGGGGCAGTACGGTGATCGATGTCGGATCAGTGGAGGTAGGCGATGGCGCGCACTCCGGCAGGCGCCGGGCAGGGGCCGCTGGAGCGCCGGCTGGGCCTGACCGACGCCGTGGTCATCGGGCTGGGTTCGATGATCGGCGCGGGGATCTTCGCCGCCCTGTCGCCGGCGGCGCGCGCGGCAGGGTCCGGGCTGCTGCTCGGGCTGACGGCGGCGGCGGTGGTCGCCTACTGCAACGCGACCTCCTCGGCCCGGCTGGCCGCACGCTACCCCGCCTCCGGCGGCACCTACGTGTACGGGCGGGAGCGGCTGGGGGACTTCTGGGGCTACCTGGCGGGATGGGCGTTCGTGGTCGGCAAGATCGCCTCGTGCGCGGCGATGGCGCTGACCGTCGGCTCCTATGTCTGGCCGGAGCAGGCCCACGCGGTGGCGGTGGCGGCCGTGGTGGCGCTGACCGCGGTCAACTACGCGGGGATCCGCAAGAGCGCCTGGCTCACCCGGGTCATCGTCGGGGCGGTCCTCGCGGTGCTGGCCGCCGTGGTGGTCGCGGGCCTGACCTCCGGCGCCGCGGACCCGGGGCGGCTGGACGTCGGAGCCGACGCCACCGCCGGCGGCGTGTTGCAGGCGGCGGGTCTGCTGTTCTTCGCCTTCGCCGGTTACGCCCGCATCGCCACGCTCGGTGAGGAGGTGCGGGACCCGGCGCGGACCATCCCCCGGGCGATTCCGCTCGCGCTGGCCGTCACCCTCGTCGTCTACGCGGCGGTCGCGGTGTCCGCGCTCGCCGTGCTGGGCGGCGCGGGACTGGGCAACGCGGTCGCACCCCTGGCCGCCGTCGTGCGGGAGGCCGGGCACCCCGGCCTGGCCCCGGCCGTACGGGCGGGCGCCGCGATCGCCGCGACCGGTTCGCTGCTCGCGCTGATCCTCGGGGTGTCCCGCACCACGCTGGCCATGGCCCGCGACCGGCACCTGCCGCACGCCCTGGCCGCCGTCCATCCGCGCTTCACGGTGCCGCACCGCGCCGAGCTCGCCGTCGGCGCGGTCGTGGCGATCCTGGCCGCGACCGCGGACCTGCGCGGCGCGATCGGGTTCTCCTCCTTCGGCGTGCTGGCCTACTACGCCGTCGCCAACGCCAGCGCCTGGACCCTCGGCCCCGGTGAGGGACGGCCGCCGCGGGCCGTGCCCGCCGTCGGGCTGGCCGGGTGCCTGATCCTGGCCTTCGCCCTGCCGGTGTCCTCGGTGATCTCCGGGGCCGCCGTGCTCGCCGCCGGCGCCGCCGTCTACGCCCTGCGCCGGACCGTAAGCTGACGATCAGGACTTGAGACTCGCAGGGGATTATCATGTGCGGATGCGACCCGAAGCCTCAAGTCCGGTGAGCCGGAGGGCGCTGCGCCCGGTCGACCTGGCGCGGGAGGCAGGAGTCTCCACCCAGCAGATCCGCAACTACGCCGACGCGGGAATCCTCCCGCCTGCCGAGCGGACGGCCGCCGGCTACCGCAGGTTCGACACGCGGCACCGCGAGGCCCTGCTCGCCTACCGGGCGCTGGCCAAGGGGTACGGGTGGGAGGCCGCCCGTTCGATCATGCTGGCGGTGCACGACGGCGACCTGGCGGGCGCGCTCGCCCTCGTGGACGCCTGCCACGCCGCGCTGCATCAGCAGCGGCTCGCCCTGCGGGCGACGGGGGAGGCACTCGAAGCGGTGGCCGGGCAGGACCCCGGCGGCGCGGCGGCGCCGCAGTCCGCCCTGCGCATCGGGGAGGTGGCCGCCCTTCTGGGCGTACGCGCCTCGGCGCTGCGGGTGTGGGAGGCCGCCGGGCTGCTGACGCCGCAGCGTGAGCCCGGCACCGGCTACCGGTGGTACGGCCCGGCCGAGGTCCGCGACGCCCGCATGATCCTCATGCTGCGGCAGGGGCGGTATCCGCTGGCGCGGATCGGGGACGTGCTCGACGGGCTGCGCCGCACCGGCAGCACCGAGGCGCTGCGCGCCGCCCTCGCCGAACGCGGCGCCGCCCTCGCCTCTACGGCCGTCGCCATGCTCGAAGGATCGGCCCGCCTGCACGACTACGTCGCCGGCGCCGCCGCGCGCTGACAGGCCTATCCAGTGATCCTTACGACCCCTTAACATCTAGGTACCTAAAGTGCTATGAACCTAGATGGATAGAGGTTGTGGTGATCGAGTTCTACCTGGACGGCCGGTCCGGTCTCTCGCCCTACCTGCAGCTCGTGCAGCAGGTGCGGCACGCGCTACGGCTGGGCCTGCTGCGTGAAGGCGATCAGCTTCCGACCGTCAAGGACGTGGTGGCACGGCTGGCGATCAACCCGAACACGGTGCTCAAGGCCTATCGGGAACTCGAGCACGAGGGCCTGGTGGCCGCCCGGCCGGGGGTCGGGACGTTCGTGACCAGGACGCTGGCCGGAGCCTCGCTGGCCGCCCACGGCCGGCTACGTCAGGACCTGCGCCGATGGCTGGCCAAGGCCCGCCTGGCCGGCCTCGACGACGACGACATCGAGGCCCTGTTCATGACCACCTTCCGGACCGCCTCTCAGGAGGACATCGCGTGAGCACCGTCCTGCAGGCCCGCGACCTGGGCAAGAAGTACGGCAAGCGATGGGCGCTGCGCGACTGCACCATCGACATCCCGGCCGGGCATGTCGTCGGGCTGGTGGGCCCCAACGGTGCAGGCAAGACCACCCTGCTCAAACTGGCCGCCGGTCAGCTGACGCCGACCTCGGGAAGCATCACCGTGCTCGGCGGCCATCCCACGGGAGACCCGGCACAGCTGGCCAGGATCGGATTCGTCGCCCAGGACACCCCCGTCTACGCGGGGCTGAGCGTCGCCGACCATCTGCGGCTGGGCGGCCGGCTCAACCCCGGCTGGGACGCCGCACTGGCGCGAGACCGCGTCGAACGCCTCGGCCTCGATCTCCGGCACCGGGCGGGGAAGCTGTCGGGCGGGCAGCGCGCCCAGCTCGCCCTCACCCTGGGCCTGGCCAAACGGCCCGAGCTGCTGATCCTGGACGAGCCGGTCGCCGCGCTCGACCCGCTGGCCCGCCGCGAGTTCCTGCAGGGCCTGATGGAGGCCGTCGCCGAGCATCAGTTCAGCGTGGTGCTCTCCTCCCACCTGGTCTCCGACCTGGAGCGGACCTGCGACTACCTGATCGTGCTGGTCGGCTCGCGCGTGCGGGTGGCGGGGGAGGTCGAGGAACTGCTGGCCACCCACCACCGGCTCACCGGCCCGCGGCGCGACCCCGACCGGCTCTCGGCCGATCAGCACGTCGTCTCCGCCAGCCACACCGACCGGCAGAGCACGCTCATCATCCGCACCGACGCCCCGATCCACGACCCCGCTTGGACCGTCAGCCAGGTAACCCTGGAAGACCTCGTCCTGGCCTACATGGACGAACCCGCCCCTGCCCACCTGCGACCGGCCCTGGAGGTTCAGCGATGATCTGGCTGACCTGGCGCCAGTTCCGCGGCGCGGCCGCGGCGACGGCCGCCGCGCTCGTCGTGCTCGCCGTCGCCCTGACGCTGACCGGGCCGGAACTGGCCTCCGACTACTCCGCCGGCATCACCGCCTGCGCCCGGGACGGCGGCTGTGCGCACTTCTTCGACCGGTTCTTCGACGACTACCAAGCCCCTTTCCAAGCCGCCACCGTCGTCGTGCTGGTTCTTCCGGCCCTGATCGGTCTCTTCTGGGGCGCGCCGCTGATCACCCGGGAGCTGGAGGCCGGCACGCATCTGCTGGTGTGGAACCAGAGCATCACCCGCGCCCGCTGGCTGGCCGTCAAACTCGCGTTCACCGGCGTGGCCGCCGCGGCGGCCGCCGGGCTGTGCAGTCTCGCGGTGACCTGGTGGTCCGCCCCCCTGGACAAGTCCGCCGCGCCGGGCTTCACGCTCATGGATCCCCTGGTGTTCGGCGCGCGCGGCATCGTCCCCATGGCCTACGCGACGTTCGCGTTCGTGCTCGGCGTGACCGTGGGGCTGATCGTCAGACGCACCCTGCCCGCCATGGCCCTCACCCTGGCCGTCTTCGCGGCGGTTCAGATCGTCATGCCGCTGACGGTCCGGCCCCACCTCCTCCCTCCGGTCAGCTCATCCTTCCCGCTCGGCCCGGAGAACGTGGACTCGTTCAACAAGTCCAGCGACAAGGAGTTTCCGCAGGTGCTCCTGGATTCGGCGATACCCGGGCACACGGGCGCCTGGGTGCTGTCCAGTCGCCTCACCGATCCGTCCGGACGCGTGGTCGGCGGCGACGGCGCCCCCGCCACCGTTCGCGTGTCCATGACGTCGGGGCCGTGCGCGCCGTCCCAGCAGTCCCGGGATCCGGGACAGGGCTTCGACGCCTGCCTCGCCGAGATCAACCGGCTGGGCTACCGGCAGGAGGCGACCTACCAGCCGTTCGAGCGCTTCTGGCCGTTCCAGTGGATCGAGACCGTGATCTACGCCGTCGTCACCGCCGGCCTCGCCGTGCTCTCCTTCCGGTGGATCCGAAGGCGCCTGTCATGACCGCCAAGTCCACGGCGGCCGGGCTCGCGCTCTTCCTGACGGTCGCCTGCACCGCGATGACGCCGCCGCGCACCCAGCCCGCCACGGCGACCGTCGGGGGATCACCCGTGTGCGCCGAGCCCCAGGGAAATCCCTCGCCGGAGACGCCCACCACGATCGACATCGTCGAACAGGCGTACTTCTGCATCCTCGCCAACTACTACAGCGGGTCCACGCTGGACAACCGCTCACTGCTGACCGCGGGGTTCGCCGCCTTCGCTCAGGAACTCAACCGCAGCGGGCGCGACCTGCCCGAGGCCACGATGCCTGCGTTGACCGGTGACCGCCACGCCGACTGGGCCGCGTTCGAGACGGCGTACCGGCGCGTCACCAGCCGGCTGCCGGACGACGCCGCCCTCCAGGGAAAGCTGGCCGCCGCCACCCTGCAGGCCATCGTGGCGGCTCTGGGCGACGACCACGCCCGCTGGACGCACGGAGTGAAGCGGCCGCCGGACTCCTACGACGGCGACCAGTACGGCCTGGGCCTGCGCGCCAACGTCGGCCCCCAGGTGAGCGTCAACCCCGGGACCGCCCTGCCTCCGCTGTTCGTGACCGGCGTCCTGGGCGGACCGGCGAAGGCCGCGGGGCTTCGCCCGGGCGACGTCGTCGAATCCGTCAACGGATCGGCGCCCTTCATGGGCCAGGCGGTC
This sequence comes from Microbispora sitophila, assembly GCF_014892245.1. NCBI lineage: Bacteria > Bacillati > Actinomycetota > Actinomycetes > Streptosporangiales > Streptosporangiaceae > Microbispora > Microbispora sitophila. Next base: position 48,555 of record NZ_JADBGC010000038.1, read on the forward strand.
ACCCCGGCCGCCGTCGCCGCGCTGTATCCGCATTATCCGGAGGCCGGGCCGGTCCGGCTCCGCCTGCTGCGGCAGAAGACCGGCCGGCGCTGGACCGTGACGCTCAAGCCGAGCCTCTACCAGCCCGATCCCGCCGCCGTGCAGGTGGTGACGTCCAAGCTTCTGGAGGACGGCATCGCCTACGTACGGCTGAGCGGTTTCGCCTCCGACATCGCGAACCGGGTCCTCAGGACGATCTCCAGGATGAGGACCGGCCGCACGCTGACCGGTGTCGTTCTGGACCTGCGCGGCAACGGCGGCGGCAGCCCCGACGAGGCGAACAGGCTGCTGGGCGCGTTCGCCCACGGCAAGGTGACCGCGTACCAGTGCGCCGTGGACGGCACGTGCGAAACCATGAGGACCGACGACAGCGTCGCGCTGCTCAACCTGCCGCTGGTGGTGCTCACCGACCGCGGCTGCGCCTCGGCCTGCGAGCACTTCAGCTCCGCCGTCAAAGACCTGCGCCTCGGCCGGCTGGTCGGAACGCGAACCGCGGGCGCCGTCTCGGGCCCGGCGCGGCCGTACCTCCTCGACGACAACACCACCCTGACGTTCCCGTCGACGCGCCACCTGGCGCCCAACCGCGAGGTGATCGACCGGGTTGGCGTGGCACCCGACCACTACGTGCCGCTGACCCCGCAGGACGCCGCCGCAGGGCGCGACCCCGCCCTCGACGAGGCCCTGAACCTGCTGCACAAGTGACCGTCGCGCACGTGAGCACGTGCCGCGTGGAAGGACGGACCGCTTCATGAATCATGCCGTCAAGGGCCTGGCGGTCGCCGGGCTGGTCGTCCTCGCCGCGGCCGCCTGCGCCGCGCCGGCCCCGCCCAGGACCGTCGCCGCCACCGCGGCGTCGGCCGCGCCCACCGGTGCCGCTGCCCTGCCCGCGCCTACCGGCCCTCATCCGGTCGGCGCCACCACCCTGTATCTGAAAGACACCTCCCGCCCCGAACCGTGGGTGCCCGAAGCGAAGGCCAGGGAGCTCATGGTCACCTTGTGGTATCCGGCTCAGGCGGGGGAGGGACCGCGGGCCCCCTACATGACCGCGAAGGAGTCCGAGCTCACGCTGAATGGCAAGAGGGTGACCGGCGTGCCGTACGACGCGCTGAGCCGCACCCGCACCAACGCCGTCGAAGACGCGAAACCGGCCGGGCGCCAAGGCAGCCTGCCCCTGGTGGTGCTGTCGCCGGGGTTCACCATGCCCCGCAGCACGCTCACGGCCCTGGCCGAGGAACTGGCCAGCAGGGGGTATGTGGTGGCCGGCGTCGACCACACCTATGAGAACTACGCGACGACGTTCCCGGACGGGCGGGTCGCCGAATGCGTCGCGTGCGACAGCGAAACCGACCCCGGCTTCGGCACGAAGGTGGCCGGGGTCCGCGCTGCCGACGTCTCCTTCGTGCTCGACCGGCTGACCGGGCCGGACGCGAAGTGGGAGGGCTCCTCCCTGATCGACCCGTCCGAGATCGCGATGGCCGGACAGTCGATCGGCGGGGCGGGCGCGGTGGCGGCCATGCTGAAGGACTCCCGGGTGCGCGCCGGGATCGACATGGACGGCACCACCTACGCCCGGATCCCAAAGGGCGGGCTGTCGCGGCCGTTCCTGTTCATCGGTTCGGCCGGTCACCAGCCCGCAGGCCGCGACAACTCCTGGGACCGCGACTGGAGGCTCCTGACCGGATGGAAGCGCTGGCTGGTCCTGCCCGGCGCGGACCACCAGTCCTTCACCGATGTGCCGCTCCTGGCGGGCGCTCTCGGCATCGCCGTCCCGGGCGGCCTGTCCGCGGCCCGCTCCGTGGAGATCACCCGCGCGTACGTCCGCGCCTTCCTCGACCGGCACCTGCGTCACGAGCCGCAACCCCTGCTGGACGAGCCGTCGCCGCGCTACCCGGAAGTGCGTTTCTGCACCCCGGGCACCGCGGCCTGCCGATAGCGGGGCGCTCCCGGCCTACAGGGCCCACCAGTGCGCGGCCAGGCAGTCGAGGGTGGGCCGCGGCGGCGCGGGCAACCGGGTCAGATACCAGGCGAGGCTGCTGTACCGATGCAGCAGGGCGTAGGCCAGCAGCCTCCTGCTCAGCTGTTCGCCCAGGTCGGACTCGCGGTAGCCGTACGCGAGGAGCAGACGGCGCAGGATGCCCGGTTCTGCACAGGAGAAGAACAGCCCCACCGAGGCGAACTCGTACTCCCGCGCGCCCCGCATCGCCGGTTCGAAGTCGAACAGGCCCGACAGCCGCCAGCCGTCGCCGTCCCGCACCACCCTCAGGTGCTCGCGCATGACCTCCGTGTGCAGCAGCACGGGCGCGGACGGCGGGAGTTCGACGCTGTCGAGGAAGGCCGGGATCTGCTCCAGCCACGCCTCGTCCAGCCCGTCGGCCCGGTGGTGGGCCACGCACGCCTCCCGCCGCGTACGGAGGAAGCCGTCCCAGTCGTCGGGGCCCACGACCGCGTCGACGACGGGGGAGGAGGAGACCGAATGGAGCGCCGCCAGCGTCTCACCCACGGCGGCGGCGAGTTCCATCCGGTCCTCTCGCTGGATGCGCGGCCACGCCACGGCGAGGCTCTCGCCGCGCAGGCGCGTCATCAGGATGTAGCTCCACCCGTCGAGCCGTCCCGCTTCCACGACCCGGGGCGTCGGGATCGGCAGGCGTCCCTCGACGGCCCGCAGGACGGTCAGCTCGGTGTCGTATTCCTCGGGCAGGTAGACCTTGGGGTAGAGCTTGAGCACATGCCGGTCGCCCACCGCGTAGACCGGCAGCGACCCGTCGGCGAAGCGCTCGACGTGTTCGCCGCCGAGCCCGAGATGTTTCAGCAGGGCCGACACGGCCGGGCCGAGACGGGACTCGTCCCGCCGGACGGCCATGAACTGCTCCTGGGTTTCAGCCGGCGGTAGCCGCACATCGGAAAGCACCGCCCGACAATAGACGAGGGCACCCGAAGCCGATCAACTGGTTTTCCCGCGGCAACCACCGCTGCGTTCCCCGTGTTCTCAGCTGGGCTCACGGCCTGCGCCGGAACGGGGCGAGCGTGGCGCGCACGAGGTCGGCAGCGCCCCAGTCGGGCTCGAACTGGGCGATCACGGCCAGGTGCTGGCGTAGCTGGAGGATCGGCATGCGTTCGCGCCAGTCGCGGTCGAGCCCGGTCAGCTCGGCGTACAGCTCGAAGAACACGTGCGCCTCGGGCGGCGGCGCCGTCGTCCAGAGGTGTGCCAGGTCGACCTCGGCCCACGTGTACGACACGGCCGGGTCGATCAGCGCGGGCCGCCCATCGGGGGTGGCCATGACGTTCAGCGCCCACAGGTCGCCGTGCGTCAGGCACGCGGGCCTGACCGGCAGCAGCTCGGGCAGCCGGTCGCACAGCCGCTCCAGCGCCGCCCGGTCCGCGGTGTCGAGCGCCTCCTGGACGCGACGCTCGCCCAGCCAGCGCAGCAGCCGGTGCTGGGCGAAGAACTCGAACCCGTCGTCATCCCAGGTGTTGACCTGCCGACGGCGGCCCAGCCAGTTGTCCCGGTGCCACCCGAAGCGGGGATACCGCGTGGTGGTGTGCAGGTGGGCGAGCGCGTGCGCGAACCGCTCCCAGAAGGCCTCGGTGCCCGGCCGGGGCTGCAGCACGGACAGCACGAGCAGGTCGCGGTCCGCGAGGATGATCTCGGGCGTGGCGACGCCGGCCGTCTCGCGCAGCGCGGTGAGCCCTTCGGCCTCCGCGGCGAAGGCGTCGTCCGACGGCGGCTCGCCGAACGCCTTGACGAACACCGACGTGCCGTCACCGCGGCGCGCGAGCCCGGCGGTCGCGGCGAGGCCTCCAGTGGCCGGCTCGACCGCGACGACGTCGGTCAGGCCGGCCGCGTGCAGGCGTTCCAGTAGGAAAGAAGTCGCTTCTGTCACGGATGCTCCTCCACTCCCCGATGGTCCGGACAAGGGCATCCGGAGCCGATCAACCGGTTATCCCACGGCCGTCATCTGTGCGCGCCGCCCGGCCGGGTTCCGATCACGGTGGTCGCGTCCAAATCCTCGTCGTGCGTCAGGCGGGCGTCGAGTCCGGCGCGGGTGACGGCGTCGGTGGTCTCCCGGGCCTGGCCCTCGCTCGTCTCCACCAGCAGGTGGCCGCCCGGCGCGAGCCAGCCGCCCGCCCCGGCGACGACCCGCCGTACGATGTCGAGCCCGTCCGCCCCGCCGTCAAGTGCGACCTGCGGCTCGTGCACGCGCGCCTCCGGCGGCAGCAGCCCGATCGCGCCGGTGGGCACGTACGGCGGGCTGGCGACGAGGACGTCCACCCGGCCCCGCAAGGCGACGGGAAGGGCCGCGTACAGATCGCCCTCGTACACGTGGCCACCGGCAGGGGCGAGGTTGCGGCGGGCACAGCGCACGGCGGCGGGGTCGACGTCCACGGCGTGCAGCTCGACCGGCCCGACGGCGGCGGCCAGCGCCGCGCCCATCGCGCCCGAGCCGCAGCACAGGTCGACGACGACGGCGCCCGGCCGGGCGAGCGTGGCGGCCTGGCGGACCAGGAACTCGGTGCGCGGCCGGGGCACGAAGACCCCCGGATCGACGGCCAGCCGCAGGCCGCAGAAGTCGGCCCACCCGAGGACGTGTTCCAGGGGCAGGCCGGCGGCGCGCCGGTCCACCATGTCGTCGAGCTCCGCGGGCGTACGCGCGGCGGAGGCCAGCAGACGGGCCTCGTCCTCGGCGAACACGCACCCGGCGGCCCGCAGCCGGGCCACGATCGAGGGAAAAGCGGGGGAGAAGGACAATGACAAGGGAGAGCCTTTCGGTGTGCCGAGGGCGCTCCCGCGGTCGCCTGTCTCTACGCGGCCGTACGCACGGGGAGAAGGGAGCACCCGACCTGTTCAGCGGTAATGGGGCTCACCTCCTCGCGTCGTCGCCGCCGTGACCGGCACCCTACACCAGAAGGGCGAGGTCCAGTGCGCGCAGGCGTACGGGGTCGGCCACCACGTCGATCTCGGCGATCCGCTCGTCCTCGACCGCCAGGGCCAGGGCGAGCAGCAGCCGGCCGCGCGGCGCCACCACGACGCCCACGGCACCGTTGACGAGCGCCGGTTCGGCGAACCGGGCCCGGCGGCCGAGGACGACGGTCTCCCGCGCGACCGCCCGCGCGCCGCGCACCACCGTCGGCACCCCCGGGGGCAACGCGGCCGGATCGGCCCGGCGCACCACTCCGGGCGCCAGCACCGCCATCAGCGCCTCCATGTCGCCCTCGCGTGAGGCGGTGAGGAAGGCGTCCACGACGCGCCGGTGCCGCGCGGCCTCCGCGCCGGCGGCCTCGGGCCTGCCCCGCAGCCGGTGACGCGCCCGGCTGGCGAGCTTCTTGGCGGCCACCGGCGACCGCCCCAGGATGGGGCCGATCTGGTCGAACGGCACGGCGAAGACGTCGTGGAGCACGAACGCGACCCGTTCGGCGGGAGCCAGCGTGTCCAGCACCACGAGCAGCGCCCGGCCCACGGAGTCGGCCAGCACCGCCTCATGCTCCGGGTCGCCCGCGCCGTCCCCTGCCTGGTCGTCGCCCACCAGGTCGTACGGCCCCGGCGCCGTCTCCTCCCGGCGGGCGGCGCGGGCGCGCAGCATGTCGAGGGACACGCGGGAGACGACCGTGGTCAGCCATCCGCCCAGGTTCGCGACCCCGCCGACGTCGGAGCGGCTCAGCCGCAGCCAGGTCTCCTGGACGGCGTCGTCGGCCTCGCCTCCGGTGCCGAGCATCCGGTGGGCGACCGCGCGCAGATGAGGACGGTAGGTCTCGAACAGTTCCGCCAGCCCGTCGTGCTCGCCCATCGGTCACCTTTCCCCCGCGTGCCTCGTCAACCACCATGACGGACACGAGGCAGGAGAGGTGACAGGTGACGTCATTGCTGCATGTCGATTCCAGCGCGAGCCTTGCGGGCGATTCGGTCACGCGGCGGCTGACCGCGTCGTTCGCCGAGGTCTGGTGCCGGCGGCACGGCACGAGCGGATACCGCTACCGGGATCTGGCGGCCGACCCCGTGCCGCTGGTGTCGCACGCCTACACGACGCTCGGCCGCCGGGTGGAGCGGCAGGGCGTCGTCGCGCTCGCGCGGGTGGCCGCGATGGCCACCAGCCCGGCCGAGGAACGCGAATGGGCGCTGACGCTGCCGCTGATCAGGGAACTGCTGGCGGCGGACACCGTGCTGGTCGGCGTCCCGATGTACAACTTCACGGTGCCCGCCGCGCTCAAGGCGTGGATCGACCGGGTGACGTTCCCGGGGGCGTACGTCGATCCCGCCACCGGGAACAGCCGCCTGCGCGGCACGACGGTGGTCGTGGTCGCCGCCCGGGGCGGCGCCTACGGTCCCGGCACCCCGCGGGAGGGCTTCGACTTCCAGACGCCCTACCTGCGGACGTACTTCCGCGAACTGGGGGTGGCCGAGGAGAACCTGCACGTCGTGCAGGCCGAGATGACCCGCGCCGGGGACGTCCCTGCGCTGGCCCGCTTCCGGGAGCTGGGGGACAGGTCGCTCGTGGAGGCGTACGCCTCGGTGAGCGCGCTGGCCGGGGAAGGGGAGGATGATCGGGTGTTCCCGCAAGCCCTGGGCTCGCGACCGTGACGCCGTCTACTCCCGGCGGAGGGGCGGGCGGCGGGCCCAGGTGGCCCATCGCCACAGCCATTCCAGCGGGCCCTGCCGGTAACGGCGCAGCCACAGGGTGGACCACACCCACTGGACGGCGAGGATGACGCCGGCGATCAGAGGCACGGCCGAGGCGGGCCAGGTGTGCGGCGGGCCGTCGAGGGCGCGGCTCGCCGCCAGCACCAGGACCGTCGCGGACAGGTAGTTGGTCAGCGCCATCCGCCCGAGCGGCGCGAACACGGCCCGCAGCACCGGCCGCAGTGGGGTCCTGAGCACAACCAGCAGGGCGCAGACGTACACGCCGGCGATCAGCAGCCCCGCCCCGGCCAGTGCGATGCTGAAGCCGCGGTCGGCCGAGTCGAACCGGGTCTGGAGCCACAGCACGGGCGCCGCGGCGGCGGCCAGGACCAGCCCGAGCGTGGCCGGCACGCGCGCCGACTGCTCCAGCCGGTCGATCACGCCGTACCTCACCAGTGCCGAGCCCAGCAGGAACAGCCCGGCGATCAGGGCGAAGCGGTCGCCTCCGACGAGCAGCGACACCGCGACGAACGCGGGAGCGAGGGCGGCGACGGCCAGGCGGGGCAGCCAGGTCGAGGGGAGCAGCACCAGCAGGCCGACGACGGCGTAGGTGCTCAGAATGTCGCCCTGCCACAACAGCACGAAGTGCGCCACGCCGAGCGCGAGCAGCACCAGGAGCCGGCGCAGCAGAACCACGCGCGGACGGGCGGTACGGGCGGCCGCGGAGTCCAGCAGCAGCGAGAAGCCGACGCCGAAGAGCAGGGAGAAGATCGGGAAGAAGCGCTGCTCGACGAGCAGGCCCAGCCAGGCCGCCTCGCTGCCCCCGGGAGCGGACGGCGCGACGAACGCGCCGGTCGCGGCGATCGGCTGGACGTTCGCCAGCAGGATCCCGCATAGCGCGAACCCGCGTACGACGTCGAGTGCGGCGATGCGCGGGCGGCCCGCGGAGGTGGTGGCGTGGCCGGTCCCGCCGGGCCTTGGGAGCGCGGCGGGGAAGGTGGGGTTCTCACGGTGCATGGGAGTTCATCCTGCGGGCGGCGGCTCTCCACCGTTATCGGCTGGAAGCATGGTTCGCGCCGCCCGCGACCGTACTTCCGGCCGATTCGGAGGCCGGGCTCAGCGCGGCGGCACAGGAGACGCGGCCAGTCCGGCCAGCAGGCCACCGGCGGCGCGATCAGCTCCGCCGTGACCGCCCGCCCTTTGGCCGCGCCGGCCGGGCTCATCCGCGCCAGCAGGTCGAACAGGGTCAGATCGGCATCGTCCAGGACGCATGCCTCTGCCCATGACCGAGAACGCGTCCCAGGGATCCGCCAGCTGGAAAGCCACCGTCCAAGGCCCTCGGACAGGCGGTGGCCCAAGACGTCGGGCTTCCGCCGAACGAGGATCTGCATGTCCTCCGCGGCCGGGTCGCCGAACTCGAGGGACTCATCCAAAGCCTGCGCGATCAGGTCTGCGGTCTCACCGACGACCTCTACGCAGCCCGCGCAACCAAGCGAGAGCTGAAGGCACGCCTCAATGGTCGTCCTTGAACTCGGCGATGATTTGATCTTGAATCGTGAAGGGCGGAATCTGCCCGGCGATCGTGGACCAGTTACACGCCCAGGGTGTGCCGGTCAAGGACGTGGCGCGGCTGTCCCCGCTGGGCCACGCCCACCTCAACTGCCTGGGCCGCTACGCGATCGCCTCCTCGGCCCCGGACAAGGGTCTGCGGCCGCTCGGCACGGCGACGTTACCCAAGGCCAACCCCGCCAGTGCCACTGTCGTGGACGAGGACGGCGTCTGAAGCGCGGGCCGTTCGAATCCCGGGACGGCACGTGGGCCACTGGTGAAGTTGGCGGTCACTGATCTATTTGTTGTCGATGCGTTCTACGGCTGAGCAACGGTGGCCAGGTTCACCACGCGGACGCCGCCGTCCTGCGTCCAGAAGATGAACACCGCTGGCTGTCGGCTATCAGCGCCTCTCTGGGGCTGTTCAGGCGGAGGGCATCAGGTCGCGGCGGCGCAGGAACGCCAGCCCCGCCGTGGTCAGGGTGATGGCTACTACGGTCAGCCCCAGCAGCGACGCAACCGGTGACGAGGCGCCGCTCAGCAACATCGCTGGCACGTGCACGAACGGCGAAAGGTCCAGAATGATCCCGGTGGCCAGTTTGAATTCCGCCAGCAGGTCCACGACCAGGAAGAGGCCGAGCGCGGTCCAGCTCACGGCCGCCGCCAGCCGTGGCAACAGGCCGAACATCAGCGTCGCGATCCCGGTCATGGTCCAGACCGCGGGGAGGTAGGCCAGCGTGGCCCCGGTGACGCGGGCCACGTCGCCGTCGAAGGTGAGCCCCGCCGCCGCGCCCAGCACGGTCAGCAGCAGCACCGGGCTCACGACGGCGAGTACCAGGTGGCTCAGCGCCCAGCGCAGCCGGCCGACGGGGGTGGACAACAGCAGTTCGGCCCGGCCCGCCGCCTCCTCCGTACGGGCGCGCAGCGCCGACACCAGTGCCGCTCCCGCGACGAGCTGGCTGAGCACGTACATCACGAACGTGAAGAACACGTCCGAGAGCCGGGCCTCGGCGCCGCCGAGAGTCGCGGCCAGCTCCCGGAACTGCGGCGTGTCCAACTGGGTGTTCAGCCCGCGTGCCGCCACGCCGAGCAGGGCGCCCAGCGCTCCGAATCCGATCGCGAAGCCCGCGAGCGTGCTGCGGTGCAGGCGAGCGGCCAGGCTGAACGCGCCCGGCAGGGTTCCGCCGGCGGGTCCGGGGCGGGCGGGAATCAGGCCGCTGGCCACGTCACGCCGTGTGGACAGTGCGAACGCGACCGCCGTCAGGGCGGCGACGAACACCGCGATCAGCCCCAGCACCCACCACTGGTCCCCGGCGTAGGGTCTGGTCAGCCGGACCCAGCCGAACGGCGACACCCAAGCCAGCCAGCCGACGTGACCGGCGTCGGCCAGCGAGCGCAGCGCGAACAGCAGGCCGCCGGCGGCGAGCGCGATGCCGCGTGCCGTCCCGGAGGAGGCGGTGAGCTGCCCGGTGACGGCGGCCACGGCCGCGAACGCCCAGCCGCCCGCGGCCGTGGACAGCCCGAACAGCAGCGAGGAACCCGCGGGCAGGCCGCCCGCGACCAGGGCGGGCACCGACAGCAGGCCCAGGAGCAGGTTGGCGGCCAGCACGGCCGCGAGCGCGGCGGCCAGCGGGGCATGACGGCCGATGACACCCGAGGCCAGCAGCTCGCGTCGGCCGGTCTCCTCCTCGACCCGGGTATGCCTGATCACCAGCAGGATGCTGACGAGCCCGCCGATCAGCGCGAGGGAGGAGCCGAGCGTCCAGGCGGTCAGGCCGCCGACGCTCGCGTCGTAGATGGGGCCGCGCATCGCCAGCTGCGCCGGATTGCCCGCCGAGGCGGCCGCGAAGGAGTCGCGGGCGGCCTGGTCGGCGTACAGGTCGGTGGTGGCGGAGGCGATGCTCGCCGGCAGCAGTGCGCTGATCACGATCCACACCGGCAGCAGCACGCGGTCCCTGCGCAGGATGAGCCGGATCAGTGTCCCTGTGCCGGTCATGGTGCCGGTCATCTGGCGGCTCCCTCGTAGTGGCGCAGGAACAGTTCCTCCAGCGTCGGCGGCTGCGTGGTCAAGGTGCGTACGCCCGCTCTGGCGAGCTCGGCGAGCACCGCGGTGAGCGCGTCACCGTCGACCTGGCAGCGCAGCCGCGCGCCGTCCACGGTCAGATCGTGTACGCCGGGCAGGGTGGCCAGCCCGGGAGCGGGCCCGATCAGCTCGGCGGTCACCGACGTGCGGGTGAGGTGGCGCAGGTCGGCCAGGCTGCCGGACTCGACGGTATGGCCGGCGCGGATGATGCTGACGCGGTCGCACAGCGTCTCCACCTCCGACAGGATGTGGCTGGACAGCAGCACGGTGCGGCCGTTGCGCTTCTCCCGCAGGACGCACTCGTTGAAGACCGCCTCCATGAGCGGGTCCAGACCCGAGGTCGGCTCGTCGAGGATCAGCAGTTCGGCGTCGGAGGCGAACGCGGCCACCAGCGCCACCTTCTGCCGGTTGCCCTTGGAGTAGGTACGGCACTTCTTGCGCGGGTCGAGCTCGAAGCGCTCCAGCAGCTCGGCGCGCTGCCTGGGGTCCAGGCCGCCGCGGGCCCTGCCCATCAGGTCGATGACCTCGCCGCCGGTCAGCGAGGGCCACAGGGTGACGTCGCCGGGCACGTAGGCGAGCCTTCGGTGCAGTTCGGTGGCGTCGCGCCAGGGGTCGCCGCCGAGTAACGCGACCTGGCCGCCGTCGGCGCGCATCTGGCCGAGCAGGATACGGATGGTGGTGGTCTTGCCGGCACCGTTGGGCCCGAGAAAGCCGTGCACCTCGCCCGTCTTGACGGTGAGGTCGAGCCCGTCCAGGGCCTTGGCCCGGCCGAAGCTCTTGACCAGGCCGCCCACGTGCACTGCGGCGTTCATCGTTGTCCCTCGACCTTCTCGAGGCCCGTCCGCGCCTGGTCGAACAGCTCGCGGCCGAGGAATTCCGGTCTGATCAGATCGAGCTGGGCCTTGCCGACGCGTACTGCGCCTTGCGGGGCGTACAGGTCCGTGCCCAGCGCGCGGGAGACGTGCTCGTGCAGCACCGTGATGCCGAGCTTCATCGCGGTCAGCACGGTCGCGCGGGCGCGATGGTCGGCCTCCGAGCGGTCGTCGTCGGCGAGATGCTCCTCCGTCACGCTGACGAGTTCGTCGAACATGGCGGCGGCTGCGGGGGAACCGTCCACAAGCGCGCGGCCGAGGTATTTCATCAGGGGCGGCGCGGTTCGATGGACGTTCTCGATGAATTCGGGCTTGTCCAGGTTGTGGTCGGTGACGCCTACGGTGACCTGCTCGCGCAGGTAGCTGAGGACGTACTCGTCGCAAGCCTGTCTCAGCGCTTCCTTGGTGCCGAAGTGGTGCTGCACCAGGCCGGGCGAGACTTTTGCGGCCTCGGCGATCCCACGGATGGTGGTGGCCTTGACCCCCTGCTCGGCGAACAGCGCCATCGCAGCGTCGCGGATGCGGGCGCGCGTCGTCAGGTCCTCTTCAGAAATTGGTCGCACGTCCAAGAGTCTATACAAACGTATCGGTCGCCATACGAACGTTCAGCACATCAACCACCACAGGTCGCGACCTCCGACCAACGCATCTGAGGCACCTTGGCGAATGTCTAACTTTGGTGGGAGATGTCTCCGGATGAGGCGGGGGGAGTTTCGCCGCTGTTCCATCCCGTTGGCCGCCGCGCGACGCATGGAGCCGCTACGCCGCCGGGCAACACGGACGGTCACCACCCAGCCCCGCGGAGCCGACAACTCGCGACAGCTGAATGGGCGAGCCCGCTAGTACGGGTACGGCACCGAAGAGGTTTCGGGATAACCTTCGTTATCTGGCGAGATAGCGATCAACGACGTAGCGCGAGCTGGGCAGGGGTTGTCCGGCGCGGAGGCTTCGTTTCCCGGTTATCTGGCAACTCGGCGGATGGTGGCTCACCGACCTGGCCAACGCCGGCGCCTCCGCGCACACCCGGCGCGCCTACCGCGGCGACCTGATCGCCTTCGCCGCCCACCACGGAGAGGTGATCAGCGCACTGTCCGCCGCGCCGGTTCGCGCGTTCCTGGCCGAACTCGTCGGCCTGTCACCGGCCAGCCGCAAGCGCAAGCGCGCCGCCGTCGCTTCCTTCGCCAAGTGGGCCGTCCGCCACAACCTGCTGCACGCCAACCCGATGGACCGGATCGACACGGTCAAGGTGCCCAAGAGCCTGCCGCGCCCGGCCGCGGCCGCCGACATCGTCAAGGTGCTGGCGGTGATCTGCTCGCGGCGGCCGCGCAAGGAGACGCCGCTGGACCGGCTGCGGGATCGGGTGCTGTTCGAGACCGCCTACGTGTGCGGCGCCCGCGCCTCCGAAGTCTGCGGCCTGTACGTGGAGGACCTCGACCTGCGCCTGGACGACGAACACGTCCGCATCCACGGCAAGGGCGGCAGCGTGCGCACCGTCTTGCTGGACGACCGCGGGTACGTCACCCTGCTCCAGCTCTACCTGGCTCGCGCCGGCTACACCGCCGGGCCGCTGTTCCGCGCCTCCATTAACGGCCGGGGCGGACCCCTGTCGTATGACGCCGCTCACCACCGCTGGCAGGGCTACTGCGCGCAGGCTGGCGTCGAGATCGACATCCACCAGCTGCGCCACGCCCACGCCACCGAACTCATCAACGCTGGCGTCTCCATCGAGGCCGTCCGCCGCCGCCTCGGCCACGCCTCCACCGAAACCACCCAGCTGTACGCGTTGCTGGACGACAAGGTCGCCGACGCCGAGATCCGCGCCGCACGCCGACGCCGGGACCGGGCAACGAGCTAAGGAAGCGTCGCAACCAGGAGCAGCCTCAGCTCACTGCAATCAAGATCCTTCTCAGCGCCACTGTCTGTCGGTTCCTCGACCCCGTATGTGCACATCGGCGAAAGCCACCGCGGGCCGCTGGGGACGGGGACTGTCGATTTCCCTTCGATCTTTGAGGCGCTTCGTGCCATCCACTTTGAGCAGATCGCGACCTTCGAAAGCTTCTCCTCACGGGTCGTCTCTCCCGTACTCTCCAGCATCGTGGCGATCTGGCGTGACACCTGGGACGACCCCGACGAGACCGCCATGGCGGCCCGTGGCTTCATCACCGAAGCGCTGAAGGACTGACCCTGGCGGGGCTGGTATGGGAGCCACCGATCAAAACGGCTCCCATGCCGGCAGATACATGCCTATCTTGCGCTGGCCGGGCCGCCCGGCACGTCGCCGGGGGCCGGTCAGACGCTCCCGGCCGCGACGAGGCGGGTGGCGCGGGGCGCGATCAGCCCTGGCCGACTTGCCGCGCCGTCTGCTCCAGCCGGTTCCGGTAACTCTCCCACCACTCCTGATCGCCCGAGGGCAGGTTGAGGTTCCCGTCCCGCACTCCGACCGCTCCGTCGACGAGCTCCCTGACGATGTCGGCGTGGCCGGCGTGCCGGTTGGTTTCCGCGATCACGTGCACCAGGATCTGGTGCAGCGTCACCTCGCTCCGCTCGTCCGGCCACCACCGCACGCGGCCGGTCGCGTCGAGCGCCAGCGTGGCGATCGTCGTGTCCCCGTGCTGCCACACCCGGCGGTACAGCCCGACGATGTCGTCGCGCGATTCGTCCGCCGTGGCCCACATGTCCGCGTTGTCCTCGGCGTCGTCCTCCATCCATGGCAGCGGTTCGCCGAACGGCCGCCCGAAGGTCTCGCCGAAGTAGCCCGCCTCCACCCCGGCGAGGTGTTTGACGAGCCCCAGGAGGTTGGTGCCGGTGGGGGTCAGCGGGCGGCGGATCTCATATTCGGAGAGCCCGTCGAGCTTCCACAGCAGAGCGTCGCGGGCGGCTTGCAGATAGCGTTGCAGATCATTTTTCGGGTCCGATGCGATCATGCCGGTAGTCTCTCAGCCGGTGCCGGCAGCCCGCATCGGCATTTCCCCTGGCTGGACGAACGGAGACGCACCCGATCCAGGGTGATCCGCGGTGAGCAGCGCCTCGAACCGGCCGGCCGGCCCTCCTGCCTCCGGTACGTGAACGCCCCGCCCCCGGCGGGTGCCGGAGACGGGGCGTGGCGGAGCCGGGGTCAGCAGACGATGAAGATGCTCTTCCAGCCGACCGGAGTCCTCTGCTCCGCGTTCCTGTCGGCGGCAAGCGTGAAGTGGGCCACGCCCTGTGCGTCGGGCTGGTTGTACATCCGGCCGCTCTGGCCGTCGCCATACCAGCGGTACGACCCGTGGAAGGGGATGTTGGACACGCCGCAGCGGTCGATGACCACCGACCTGCCGCTGAAGCCGGGTCCCTCATAGGCGACGTACTGGGAGGCGTAGGCGGCGCCGGCGCTGATCGCGATTGTCGCGGCCGTCAGGGCGGGGACGAGGACGAACCTTTTCATGACGCTCCTTGGGCGGGCCGAACTTCTACTTTCAGTAATCGAATGGTAACGGAGAGTGCTCGGCCCGTCACCCCCCTGCTCGTGGCGGGAGCTCAGGTGATGGTCGGCGTCGTCAGCCCCGTCGTTCCGGTGAAGCCGATGGTGAGGCACTTCAGCAGGCCCGGCTGGGAGAGGGCCGGCGTGAATGGTGTAGCGCTCGTCGTACGACCCGCTCGTCACGTCGTTCATGTCGGGTCAGGGGTCGAGCGTGTCGCTGCTGGGGGCGTATGTCCTGGCCGGCGAGCCGGCCACCCACGATGACCACGCCGCCGCCTTCGAGCGATTCGCCGCTGCCGGCACGCAGGCGGGGGAGGCTCCGCGTCAGGCTGGAGCGAGGACGCAGAACTCGTTGCCCTCCGGGTCGGCGAGGACGATCCACGGGACATCGCCCTGGCCCACGTCGGCGGGCGTCGCACCGAGCTCCTTCAGACGCGCGACCAACCCCGCCTGATGGGCCGCAGAGGTGGTGGCGAGATCGAGGTGCACGCGGTACTTCACCGTTTCGGGGTCGGAACGGTGACGACATCGACGCAGACGGCGACGGGGTCCGGCCAGACGAAACCCACGGGTTCGACGTTGGTCACACCGGGCCCCTCGCTGGAAACACCCCAGCCGAGCGCCTCCGCCCAAAATCGGCCGAAGCGCCGAGTCGTCCCGAGTCTTGAAATTCACCTGAACAAGTCACAGTGCCACGCCGCCAACCCTATGCCGAACAGATAAGCCAGGATGAACCACGCCACCTTCGGCTCAACCGGCGACGACGGGCAAGCCGGGGACTTCACGAGCGGCCGAAGCCTTTGGGCGGTTGCGGTTGCGGAGACGGAGACGGCGTAGCGGTCCAGGAAGTTGATGTGGGCGTGGCCGAGGGACTGAGAGTTCCGGGCCTACTTCGCGGGCTCGAGCGCAGGCGTAGTGCTATGCGGAGGTGCGGGCTCTGGCATGGTGGTCGACGATTCGGGTCAGCAGCCGGGCGAGTTCCTCGCGTTCGGCCTGCGAGAGCGGTGCGCACAGGTCCTCTTGGATCTGCGCCAACACGCCGTCGAGGTGTGCGAGGTGATGACCCCCTTCGGGGGTGATCGTGATGATGTTCCGCCTGCGGTCGGTGGGGTCGGGTGAGCGCTCGATGAGCTTCTTGCCGGCCAGTTCGTTCAACGCCGCGACGACATCGCTGCGGTCGATGCCCGTACGGCGGCCCAGCTCGGCCTGGCTCGCGGGACCGAACTCCGCCAGTGCGGCCAGCAGCCGGTAGTGGTAGCCGCGGGCATCGGCAGCGGCGAACCCTTCGGCCAACAGGCGATGGCTGTGCACGGACGCCTGGTTGATCAGCCAGCTCGGCGCGTGCTTGAGACGCGCCGGCAGCGCTTGGTCGCCCGTCATCATGGCGGTCAGCCTACCAATCTGTTGGGGGCACCCATGAATGTATGATTGGTGATGCCAACATTGGCACCACCAATGACACGGGAGAGGCCATGGACCACGTCGACCGTCATGAGCTCACCGACCTCGTAGCCCGCCTCGGCCGCTTGCTGGACGAAAAGCGCCTCGGGGAGGCGCGGACCGTTTTCACCGAAGACGCCTCGGTCGCCACTGCCAGCGGTGCCGTGCGGGGGATCGATGCCCTCGTCGAGAAGGCCCTTAGGATCCGCCCGGCCGGCGTTTTCACTCAGAGCTTCATCACCAACCCCCTCATCGAGGTGGACGGGGAAACGGCGAAGATCACCGCCAACCTGCTCGCCGTCTTCGTCGGCCAGCCCGAAGGGCGAGGGAAATTGTTCGGCGAGCGCTACCAGCTGACCGCCGTCCGCACCCCGCGAGGATGGCGGATCTCCCGGGTGGAGGGCGTACCTCTGTGGGAGGCCACCTTGTCGGAGATCACTCCCTTCCACCCGGCCGTTCCGCGAGCCGATATGGGTACCGCGGCATCGGGCTCGAAGTGAATCGCACCCTCCGTTGCGGAACCTTCCTGCACGCGCGGGCGTGGACAGCACGCCGAGGGGCTGGTGGCGCCGTTCAACCAGGCGTCGTCCCCATGCGCTGAACAAGGTGATCACGCACCGGCCGGACATGCCGCAGGTGGCCGGCTCTCTGGCCACCAGCACGGTCACGCCTGCTGGCTGTCGTAGTGCTTCTGAGCGGCGAGGAGTTCGTCTCCGTGCTCGCCGAACCATCGGATGAGATCGGTCAGCGGCCCAGCCAGGCTGACACCGAGTTCCGTCAGGCTGTAGGTGACCTGGGGCGGGTTGGTGGGGGCGACATGGCGAGCGACAAGCCCGGCCCGGGCCAGTGCTTTGAGGTTCTGCGACAGCATTTTCTGGCTGATGCCACCGACTCGTGCGTGCAGTTGTGCGAAGCGATGCGGGCCGGTGATGAGGGCCGACACGATCAGTGTCGCCCACCGGCTTGTTGTCTGATCCATGATCGGCCTGAGCGGGCACCTGTTGTCGAAGGTGTCGTAGGCCAGGAGCCTGGCGGCTGTCGCGACCTGCTCTGTCTCCATCACGACAGCAGCTTACAAAAAAGTATGTACTTCCCAGCAGTAACTGGCTTTCCTACGGTGACTTCTGCAAGCACTGATGGTCAAGGAGTCACTGTGAGCAGCAACAATGCACGTACGGCGATCGTCACGGGCGCATCGAAGGGCCTGGGCGCGGGGATCGCCAAGGCTTTGGCCGAGACGGGCGCAGCCGTCGTGGTGAACTACCGGGGGGATGCGGAAAGCGCCGAACGGGTCGTCGCGGACATCGCCGCCAAGGGCGGCCGGGCGATCGCGGTCCAGGCGGACGTGGCCAGCAGTGACGACGTGCGCCGTCTCTTCGACCGGGCGCGCGAGGTATACGGCCCGGTCGACGTACTCGTGAACAATGCGGCCGTCGCCACGTTCGCGCCACTGTCGAGCATCACCGAGGACGAGTTCCAGCGCGAGATGACCACGAACATCCTGGGCGCGATCCTGACTACGCAGGCCTTGGCCTCGCAGGGCGACATCGACAGCGCGTCGATCATCAACGTCTCGACGGCCGGTACTGTCAGCTACCCTCCGTACACCTCGCTTTATGTTGCGTCCAAGAGCGCCGTCAACGCCTTCACCATCGTTGCGGCCAAGGAACTGGGCCCGCGCGGCATCCGTGTCAACGCGATCATGCCCGGACCGTCGGACACCGAGGGCACCAGGGCCATGGGATACGCCGGGTCGGATCAGGAAGCACAAGCGATCGCCGCCACCCCCCTGGGCCGTACGGGCACCCCCGACGACTACGGCCCGCTTGTGGCCTTCCTGGCTTCCGACGACGCGCGCTGGATCACCGGAGATGTCATCCTCGCCTCCGGCGGCATGCGCTGACGTCTCCATTCTTTTCCTTACGGAGAAGGCACTCCTCGCATCCAACCGGCCGGTGCCCGATGAACTGCGGGAGTTGTTCAGCGGGTGGTGATCGAGGCCGCAACGCCGGTGTCGGCGCGGTAAGTGCTTGGCGCACGGCTGTACAACTGGTCCCCACGGTCGACTGCGGCGCGGGTGAACCGGCTCGCGACCGTGCGATGCCTGTCGGCAAGCGATCGCTTGCCGACAGGCATCCCGCGCAAGTTCTCCGCGATGGACCTCACCGCCCGCCACCCGCGCACCGGCTCTCAGACGACCAGGACCCGGCGCCCGCGGGTGTGACCGGCATGGCTGTCGATGTGAGCCGCCGCGGCCTCGGCGAGCGTGTACGACTTCTCGACCGGGATGCGGAGCTTTCCCTGCGAGATGAGGCCGGCAGCCTCGGCGAGCGCCTCCGGCATGCTCCCGGCCACGCCGGAGAATCGGACACCGAGCTCCGGCGCACCGAGATCGGCGATGGAGATCACCTTCTGCGGATCCCCGGTCAGCTCGACGAGCTCGCGGATCACGCCCGAGCCGGCCAGATCGAGAGCTGCGTCGACGTGGCCGAGCTGCCGCACCCGCTCGACCCAGCCCTCGTCGTACGTTGTGGCGACGGCACCCAGGCTACGCAGATAGTCCTGGTTCGCGGCCCCAGCCGTGCCGATCACCGTGATGCGGCGGTCACGGGCGATCTGCAGCACCGCCGATCCGACTCCCCCTGACGCACCGCTGACCAGCAGCGTCTGCCCGGACTGCACACCGACCTGGTCGATGATGCGCAGCGCGGTCTCCACAACCGAGGGGTACCCGGCCGCCTCTTCGAACGTCAGGCCCTCGGGCATATGGGCCCAGGCCGACAGCACGGCGAACTCTGCATAGGTGCTCGCGCCTTCGCCGAACACATGGTCGCCGACCTCGACCCCTTCGACGCCCTCGCCGACCTCGTCCACCACCCCGGAGGCGTCCAGCCCGACTCCGGCGGGCAGCTCGATCGGATGGACCTTCTGGAACTGGCCTTCACGGATCCTCCAGTCGACGGGGTTCACGCCTGCCGCCCGCACGGCGATGCGTACCTGACCGGGGCCCGCGTGGGGCTCCTCGGCGTCTACGAGTTGCAGAACGTCCGGACCGCCGAACTCGGCGAAGCTCACTTTCCTCATGCGGCCGACCGTAGCACTAACGGTTAGCGTTTAAAAACCGCTCCGCCTTTGTATCTGATAGTCTCAGAGCATGACCGTGCCGTCCGGACGTCGTGAGCGCAAGAAGGCAGCGACCCGGCAGAAGATCGCCGATGCCGCCCTGCGGCTCTTCCTGGAACGCGGGTACGACGCGGTGGGCATCCGTGACGTGGCCGCCGAGGCCGACGTGGCCGTCACCACGCTCTTCTCCCACTTCGCCTCGAAAGAGGCCCTGGTGTTCGAGCAGGATGAGGACTTCGAGCAACGCCTCATGCGGGCGGTCGCCGGCCGGGGGCCGCACGAGCCGCTCATCCCTGCGCTGCGCCGCGAGATCCATGCCCTGGTGCGACATTGCACGGCGGACGGCACCGCCCCGATCTGGCGCATGATCGACGAATCACCTGCCCTGCGGGAGTACGAGGAGTCGATGCGGCTGCGCCATGCGGAGTCGCTGGCAGCGGCCATCGCCGCCGATCTCGACCTGTCGCAGACCACAACGGCCTGCCGGGCGATCGCGAGGTTCGCGATCGACGCCTTTTCGCTGGCCCGGGAGGCGGCCGATCCGGAGGCCGCGGTGGACGAGATCTTCCGGATGATCGAGGCGGCCTGGGAGGTCGCCTGCCCCTCCGGAAGCTTCACCGGCACGGCTTGACCGTAGTTCGGGACTCGATCCCGCCCGGCTCACGGCCCTCATCGGCAGAGCGGATCGCGCGTAGGCCAACTTTGATCGTTCTCACCGATAACCGTGGTCTGCCTAGGATCCCTAGGAGGAAACTTAATCGATTGCCCGTAAAGCCAGCAGACGATAGCTTCATGCCTATGAGGCAAATTTCCGAGCGCGAGATCCGCGCCTCGTTTGTCAACTGCACCAAGGGTGAGGCCAAACGGCTTGCCGTACCGAGGGACCTGGACGCGCGGCCCTGGGGCGACCTGGACTTCCTGGGCTGGCAGGATCCCTCCTCGCCGGGCCGCACGTACCTGGTCGCCGAGCAGGGCGACCGTCTGGTGGGGGTGGCGCTACGACGGGCCACCCCGAACGCCGGACATGTACGGCGCAGCATGTGCTCGCTCTGCCTGACCACGCACACCGGCGACGGAGTGTCGCTGATGACCGCCCGCCGTACCGGCGGCAGCGGCAACTCCGTCGGCGCCTATATCTGCACCGATCTGGCCTGCTCCCTGTACCTACGGGGCAAGAAGGACGTCGGACCCGGTGGGCGGATGCCCGAATCGCTCACGCTCGAAGAGAAGATCAGCAGGACCGCGGTCAAGGTGAGCGAGTTCCTCCAGAAAGTGACCGCCTGATCGGCGCCGCCCGCACGCGCGGGTCCCGGCCGGCGCAGCCTCCCCGCCCTGCTGCCGGCGTTTCTCACAACCAAGCGACGCGTCGTTCCGCACTGAGGTGGGGGAGACCCGGGGGAATTTCATCCCCCGGGCTCCCACAGAACGGGCGTGCTCGATCGTCAACGTCGCGTGCGGAGGCCGGTCGGGCTACAGCTCAGCTTCGTGGAATCAGGGGTGCCGGGGCCGACCACGGGGTCTGCAAGGAGGTGCGGGGAAGCTCGGCCGGTTCCACCCGGAGAGGGCGTTGGACGGCCGGGTGAAGCCGGCGAACGCCAAGCTGATCGAGACCCAGGCGAAGGTGCCGACCCGCCACCTACGAGACCCTCGCGTCCTGACCCACCACATCAGCGGTGTCCGTAGACCCGGAGCAAGCCCACAGAGCATGCCCAGGGTCGAGTGGCGGCGGCGGTTGCAGAAGCCTTCGATGAAGTCGAAGCAGGCGGTTTTGGCCTGGTCGCGGGTGGTGAAGTGTTGCCGTGTCGACGACGCGTGAAAACTGACCCCCAGACGACGGCGGAAATCTGACCCCTCTGCTGTCACTGTGGAGGGTGATCAAGGTGGAGGACTGGGCGGAGATCCGCCGGCTGCACCGGGCCGAGCAGAT
>NZ_JADBGC010000039.1:0-68592 GCF_014892245.1 Microbispora sitophila
TCACCCTCATGGATCAAACCAAGAAGAATGTGCTCAGTACCGATGTAGTTGTGGTTGAGCATCCGAGCCTCTTCCTGGGCCAGGACGACAACCCGCCGCGCACGGTCGGTGAACCTCTCGAACATCTCGTCGCTCCTCACAGAGCGGTCAGGCGAGCACGGGAGATCCGGCCCGTCGTTCCGCATGGTAGCCCCGACCCAGCGACCCGCTCCTTGGCAGAAGGGTTCCCCAAGCGCAGGGCGTTCATGCTCTATCCAACCCCCTGCTGGGGGTGACATGTTCCCGATACGCCGCAAGCGAACGAGGTTTTAAGGGAGCGCAAACACAATCGCGCGGTTATGCGATCGTCAGGTCCTCCGACGACCGCCATAACCGCGCGATCAAGGTTGAGTTAGTGCGCGTCCTCGTACGCCTGGACGATCGAGGCGGCAATGCGACCGCGCTCGCTCACGGGGTGTCCGTGAGCCTTCGCCCAGGCGCGGATCTCCGCGCTCTTCTCGCGGGTCATGGCTCGCTGGCCCCCACCGCCCGCACCACGACGGCGCCCACGGGCCTGCCCGCTGTCCGCGCGCCGCGCGCTGCTGACGAAAGGCGACAGAGCCTCGCGAAGCCGCTTCGCGTTGCCGTCGCTCAGGTCAATCTCATATGACGTGCCGTCAATCGCGAAGGTGACCGTCTCATTGGCCTCGCCGCCATCGAGATCGTCGATGAGAATCACCTGCGTGTGCTTGGCCATCCGGCAATCCTTTCGCAGCCCATAGTTTGATTCGTCAGCCAAACATATACCCGGTTTCCCCTGGCTGACAATTCATGATTGCGGATTCTCAGGAACCTCTGAGTCCGGTGACTTCTCGCGTGGCTCCCGTGCCGTGCGGAGGCCCGCCGCGTCGGAACGTACCAACTTTACGATGCCGTAGACGGCCGCGCCGGCGACGACCGCGGAAGGTATCAAGGCGGACAATACCTCTGTCATTCTGCCTCGCTCGTGCCGGGGGTGTCATTAGGTGCACCCGAGGAAATTCCGAGGACGTGGCAAGGCCGCCGGCCTCTTGCCGGGCCGGGCGCCCTGATACGACCATAGCGCCGGGAGGGACCAGGCGTGCCTTCCGGGGTGCCCCTGGAGGGCCGGGGTAATCCCTCGTCTCTCCAGCGGTCTTACCGGATGCACTCGAAATCGTACCCAGAATGCCGACCCCGCCGGTCACCGATCCTGGGCCGTCCCGCCGTTTCAGCCGCTTGCGCACTTCGCGGGCGGCGGCGGGCGGCGGGGCCGCAGGCCCCCGAGTTCCCCGGCGACCGGGCCGTAGCCGCAGGTGAGCGGCTTGCCGACCAGGACGAACAGGCACGGACGGACAAGTGCGAAGCGGCAAACACGTCCCATGGAAAAGGCCGGACCGAGGACGTACGCCGTTGAAGAGCTCGGGCGAAACGAGGAGCCCGTGTCACGGCGGCCGGATCTTCACAAGGGGCCCGGCACCCTTCTCGTACGGCGCGCACGGCTTGCGGGATATACGCGCAAGCAGATCGCCACAGCCCGGAAGCCTCGTAAAAAGAGAGGACCGGCCGGTTCCATCAAGATCGACGGGCGGGAGGTCTGAAGATCGAAAAAAGGAGCGGGGGCACAATCGCGTGGACGGCCCGGGCGGTCGTGGCGTCGGAGTTTCCCACGGCCAAACGATCCCCGCATTCCGCGGCCGCCGCCTGCGGCCGGGTAGATCGGGTGGGCATCCGGGAGCGCCATAAGGGCACGTGCGGCTCCATACGGCCCCATAAGCGCCCCTGACGGTTCCTTAAGCCGCCCGTGGGCGGATATGACCCGGGCGGGACGGCGGGGGCGAGTCTTAAGGATTGGCGCCGGGGGCGGCCTCGCGGTCATTGGGCACCTCTCGGGACGGTGAACCCAAGCATGGCATGCCCGGGAGGCGCCGCAAGGTTTTTCCGTCACAGCCGGGTGAGCGGGCGGTGCGGACGGACCATAGCGACCCATAGAAAAACGGGGCCGATGGTCCGTTCCATCGGCCCCGTCCGTCGTCGTTACTTGACCTTGACCACCACGGTGTTGGCGACCTTGTCATGCAGCGCCTGATGCAGCGGCTTGTCCCACAACAGCCACAGCACGTTCAGAAGGGAGGCGAGGCTCGCGAGGTAGCTGATAACGGGAATCCACTGCAGGAACTCGAAAACGTAGAGCACGCCGGCGCGCTTCAGCGCCGCGTCCTGGGGAAGCCCGCCCGCGTCGAGAGTGCCTCCGACGGGAACGACCTTGATGCCCATGACTTTCTTGCCGAGCGTCTGCCCCTGCGCCCGCAGCATGAGGAATTCGTAGGCGACCATGACAAGGCCGCCCAGGATCGCCGTGAGCAATGACGCCAGGAAGTAACCGCTTCCGGTGGTGAACACCCCGGTCGCCGGATCGATGCTCGCGTTGGTGACGACGATCCCCGTGATCACGAGCGTGATGATCCCGAAGGGGACACCGACGATCACGCCGTCGATGATGCGGGCGACCAGGCGCTGCCACCACTCCGCGAGCGGGGCCGGGGCGCCGGGGGGAATCGGCCCCGCGGCCGCGTACGACTGGCCGAAGTCGGGCTGACCATAGCCCTGCTGGCCGTACTGCTGCTGCCCGTAACCGGGCTGCTGCCCGTAACCGGGCTGCTGGCCGTAGCCCTGCTGCTGGCCGTACCCCTGCTGGGGGGACGACTGGGCGTACTGCTGCTGTCCGTACTGCTCCTGGCCGTACTGCTGCTGCCCATAGCCCTGCTGGCCGTACTGCTGCTGCCCGTAACCGGGCTGCTGACCGTAGCCCTGCTGGGCGCCGTAGCCCTGCTGCTGCCCCTGCTGGGCGCCGTAGCCCTGCTGCTGGCCGTAGTCCTGGGAGGCGGCCTGCTGGCCGTAGCCGCCCTGGGACGGCTGGCCGTACTGCTGCTGGCCCTGCTGGGCGCCGTAGCCCTGCTGACCGTACTGCTGGCCGTAGTCCTGCTGCGGGCCGGTCTGGCCGTAGCCCTGCTGCGGGCCGGTCTGGCCATACCCCTGCTGGGCGTAACCCTGCTGTGGGCCGGTCTGGCCGTACCCCTGCTGACCGTACTGCTGCTGCCCATAACCGGGCTGCTGGCCATAACCCTGCTGCTGGGCGGCCTCCTGGCCGTAGCCCTGCTGTGGGCCGGTCTGGCCGTAACCCTGCTGCCCGTAACCGGGCTGCTGGCCCTGCTGGCCGTAACCCTGCTGCTGGCTCTGCTGGGCGCCGTAGCCCTGCTGCTGGCCGTAGCCGCCCTGGGCGGGGTCGTAGCCGGGCGGCTGCTGCGGGCCCGTGTGCTGCCCGCGATAGCTGACGACCGTGACGTCGGGGTCGTAGTCCTGGGCTTGTCTGTCCGTGCTGTACCCGGGGTTCGATGACGGCGGTGGCGTTCCGTCCGACTCGTCCTGGGGGTACGGCGGCTGTCCGGTGCTCACCGTGTCACCTCGTTTCGAAGACGCATGCGCCGCACGTCTGTAGCACACGCTGATATTGCCAAAAGTAGCGACAGGTGTATCAACAGTCACCTTTGCAGCAGCCGACAATCGTCGTCAAGATCAGTGATCAATGCCCATCAATGGCGATCAATGACGGTCGAGGTGCAGCAACATCCGGGTGTTCCCCAGCGTGTTCGGCTTGACGTGCTCCAGGTCGAGGAACTCGGCGACACCCTCGTCGTACGACGCGAGCAGTTCCGCGTACACCTCCTGGGAGACCGGGGTGCCCTGGATGGGCGTGAAACCGTGCCTGGCGAAGAACTCCACCGCGAACGTGAGGCAGAAGACCCTCCGCACGCCGAGGTCCCTGGCGGTCTCGATGAGCGCGGCGACGATCCGGTGGCCGATGCCTCCGCCGCGCGCCGCGGGGTCCACCGCGACGGTCCTGATCTCGGCCAGGTCCTCCCACAGCACGTGCAGCGCGCCGCAGCCGACGACCTGCCCGCCCGTCTCGGCCACCCAGAACTCCTGGACGTCCTCGTACAGCGTGACCGTGCTCTTCTTGAGCAGGCGGGGACCGACGCCCGAATACGCGTCGACGAGGCGCCGGATCGCCCGGACGTCCGGCGTCCTGGCCCGGCGCACCGTCACGGCCATGGCACCCGGCTCACTGGATGTCTGCGCGGCGACCTGCTCCATGACCGGCCAGCCTAGCCGGACCGCGGCCGATCCAACGCGGTCGGCGCGGAGCGGTCCCGTACGGATAACGGTCATTCCCAAACGCGACACCCGACATGATGCTTGACCGTCCGTAGCCGTCAAGATACGGACGGATGAACGACCGCCCCCCGAGGTGACTGTTCCGGTTCGTCCCACTTTTTTCACCAGCCCGGGCAGCACATCCAAAGTCCCAGATCGCTCTAAACCCAGGTGAACGCGGACGTATCACTACCGATCTCGTGACCCGACCGTGATCGTTTGGTTGTCAAACGTAGACGGGTTTCGGAGTTCTGGTTGAGCAAGAACTCGCCGTGCACTATCGTCCAGCGACGATGCCGGTCATCGTGAGCGCTCACGGCGACCGGGCGCCGAATCTTCGAAGCACCGAGTGCGAAGGGGAGCCGGGGACCCAACTGCAGGATCAGGATCGGTTCGATCTCGGATCGTCAAGGGGTGAATCCGCAAAGGTAGGGCTACTCCGGCCCGAACCCGTCAGCTAACCCGGTAGGCGCTCAGAAGTGCCCCGCCGTACGGCCCCGTCTCGACGACGGGCCCGCCGCGGGCACATGTGGGAGAGGAGCTCGGTTGCGCATGCGTGGAGGACGGCCGGTGGGCAGGCACGCCCGCGGCCGAGGATCCGGATCCGGCACGGCCGGTCCGGGTGCCATCCGCCGCTTGGCGTTCGTCGGCGTCGCGATCACCGCGATCACGTTCGGCGCCCCGGTGGTCCGCGCCACCGCCGACCCCAAGCCGAGCCTCAAGGAGCTCACCGCGCAGGTCGAGAGCCTCTACACCGAGATCGAGACCCTCACCGAGCAGTACAACGGCGAGCGCGTGCGCCTGAAGGCGGCCGAGCGGTCCGCCGACCTCGCCAAGAAGAACCTCGCCAAGAGCGAGGCCGAGCTCGAGGTCCGCCGGCAGAAGGCGAGCGCCCTCGCGCAGCACTCCTACATGACCAACGGGCTCGGCAACGCGCTCGTGCTCATCGACAGCGACGCCGACCCCCGGCGATACCTGGACCAGGCCTCCACGACGTACGCGCTGGAGCTCCAGGAGAGCCAGGAGGTCGCCGAGGTCACCAAGGCCATGGACGCCGCCGCGCGGGCCAGGGAGAGCGCCTCGGCCCGGCAGGCCGAGGTCAAGAAGCTCCTCGGCGGCCTCGACTCGCGGCGCGACAAGATCACCAAGCTGATCAAGAAGACCGAGAGCAACCTTTACCGGCAGGTCTCCCGGACGGTCGGCGCCGAGACGCGCAGCAGGATGTCGTTCCCCATCGTGGGCGACGGCAAGGCCGCCCAGGCGGCACGCTGGGCCCTCAAGCAGCAGCTCAAGCCGTACGTGTGGGGCGCCGAGGGGCCCGGCTCCTTCGACTGCTCGGGTCTGGTCATGGCGGCCTACCAGTCCGTCGGCATCAGCCTTCCTCACTACACGGGCGACCAGTGGACGGCCGGCACGCACATCTCCCGCGACCAGCTCCGCCCCGGCGACCTGGTGTTCTTCTACCCCGACCTGCACCACGTGGGCATCTACATCGGCGGTGGCTACATGATCCACGCGCCGCGCACGGGAGACGTCATCCACATCGCGAAGATCGCCGGGCGGCCGTTCGCGGGAGCGGTGCGCGTCGCCGACTGAGCCCTTCCTCGCCAGAGGGCGTCGCGAACGCGGTCAGATGAGGCGGCGGCGCGCCGCCCAGGCGACGGCCTCGATCGCGGTCGCGACGCCGATCCGGTCGCAGATGCACCGCAGCCGGCGCCGCACGGTGCGCCCGCTGACGTCGAGACTGCGGCCCACCCGGTCGGCGGTCACGCCCTTGGCCAGCTCCGCGAGGAGAAGCAGATCCTCTTCGGTGAGACCGGCACGCTCAAGGTCCGAGGCGAGATTGTCACCTCGGTAGACGACCTCGGGAACACCCATCGTCCGCCCTCCCCCACGACGATGCTTCGTCGGCCCACCCTTCAGGGAAGGTAAACGCCTGCCATGAAGGTCGTCAAGGTTCGGAGTCGAGCCTCCGGTCGTACGCCGCCCGTGGAGCGACGCGAGCCGGGGGCCATCGACTTACCTTCTCCTGCCTTACGCACTATCAGGTGCCTTCTTCCCAGAAGAGAGCAGCTCTCCTTACGCTCCTTGCGACATCGGAAGGAGAGGAACTCATGAGAGCACTGGTGGCACGGGACGGAGCCGTACGGGTCGTCGACGTGGCAGAGCCCGAGCCGGGGCCGGGGCAGGTGCGGATCAGGGTCGAGGCGGCGGCCGTGAACCCCGTCGACCTGCTCACGGCCGCGGGCGCCCTCGCCGACAACGGACTCATGCCGCACCTGGAGACGTACGCACTCGGCTGGGACGTGGCGGGTGTGGTCGATCGGGCCGGACCGGGAGTGACGGGCGTACGCCCGGGCGAACGGGTCATCGGGCTGTCCGACCGGCTGACGGAGCCGCTCAAGGCCCAGGCGGACCTGGTCGTGCTGGACGAGACGGCCGTCGCGCCCGCGCCCGCCGGGGTGGCCGCGCCCGAGGCGTCGACGCTGCCGCTGAACGCGCTGACCGCCGTCCAGGCGCTCGATCTCGCCGGGCTCGCCGAGGGTGAGACCCTGCTCGTCACGGGAGCGGCCGGTGGCCTCGGCGGCTATCTCGTGGAGCTGGCCGTGACGCGAGGGCTCAGGGTCGCCGCGGTCGCCGCGCCCGGCGACGAGTCACTCGTCCGGGGCTTCGGCGCGGAATGGTTCGTCCCGAGGGGCACCGACCTGGCCGCGGCCGTCAGAGCCGTCGTTCCCGGCGGCGTGCACGGCCTGGTGGACGCGGCGGTCGTCGGCCTGCCCGCGCTGGACGCCGTGCGCAACGGGGGCGCGTTCGTCGCCGTCGCCGCCGGGCTGGCCCCCCTGCCGCTGCGCGGCATCCGGGTCTCGACGGTGTTCGTCCGCGCCGACGCGGCCCAGCTCCGGGACGTCGCGAAGCTCGCCGAGGCGGGGCGGCTGAGCCTGCGGGTCGCCGGCACCTATCCGCTGGAGCGGGCGGCCGAGGCGCACGAACGGCTACGGAGAGGCGGCCTCCGCGGCCGGCTGGTCCTGCTGCCCTGATTCGCCTGCACTGAATTGCCTGCACTGAATTGCCTGCACTGATTCGCCTGTCCCGGCACACGGCTGTGGGCCGGACGGTCATACCGTCCGGCCCACCCGCAGGAGATCAGGCCCGAGATCAGGCGCGGCCGAGCAGCTCGCGCACCCGGTCACGGCCCACGGCCAGCAGCAACGTGGGCAGCCGCGGGCCGGTGTCGCGGCTGACGAGCAGCCGGTAGAGCAGGGCGAAGAAGGCGCGCTGGGCGGCCTTCAGCTCGGGCGTGGCCGCCTTGGCGTCCATGTCGAGCCCGGCCTGCACCTTCGGCACGCCGTACACGAGCGTGGTCAGCCCGTCGAGCGACCAGTGCTCGTCGAGGCCCTCCACCAGCAGGCGCAGCGACTCCCGGTCCTGCTCGCCGAGCGTGTCGAGCAGTTCCTTGTCGGGCGTCTCGCGCACCTGCGTGCGCTCCTCCGCGGGCACGTACGTGTTCACCCAGTGCTGGGCGCGGTCGAGCCGCGGCCGCAGCTCGTCCAGCCCGGTGATCTCCGGGTCGAACGCGCGCAGGATGCGCAGCGTCTGCTCCTCGTGCCCGGTGGCGATGTCCACGACCGAGGCGAGGGTCCGGTAGGGCAGCCGTCGCGGCGTCTCCGGCAGGACCCGGGAGGCCGTGCTCGACGCGCGGCGGTAGGCCGACTGGTCGGCCGGCAGCGCCGTGCCGTCCTGCACCTTCTTGGTCAGCGTGTCCCACTCGTCGTACATGCGCTGGATCTCCTGGTCGAAGGAGACCTTGAACGACTGGTTGGGGCGGCGGCGGGCGTACAGCCAGCGCAGCAGCGCGGGCTCCATGATCGACAGAGCGTCGGCCGGGGTCGGCACGCCGCCCTTGGAGCTGCTCATCTTGGCCATGCCGCTGATGCCGACGAAGGCGTACATCGGCCCGATCGGCTGCGGGGCGTCGAACACCTCGCGGACGATCTGGCCGCCGACGACGAACGACGAACCCGGCGAGCTGTGGTCCACACCCGACGGCTCGAAGACCACGCCCTCGTAGGCCCAGCGCATCGGCCAGTCGACCTTCCACACCAGCTTGCCGCGGGTGTGCTCGGACAGCAGGACGGTCTCACCGTGGCCGCACACGCAGGTGTAGGACATGGCGGTGGTCTCGTCGTCGTACGACGTGACCGTGGTCAGGTCGCGGTCGCAGACCGAGCAGTAGGGCTTGTAGGGGTAGTAGCCCCCGGCACCGGAGCCGTCGTCCTCGCTCGCGGCCCCCGAGCCCTCCAGGGCGGCGGCCTCGTCGGCGTCCGTGACCTCCTTGGCCTTGGCCTTCTTGGTGCGGTACTGGTCGAGGATCGCGTCGATCCTCCGCCGCTCGCGCATGGCGAGCAGCACCTGCTCCCGGTACGCGCCGGAGGTGTACATCTGCGTCTGGCTGATGCCGTGGAACTCCACGCCGAGCTCGTTGAGCGCGGCGATCATCGGCGCCTTGAAGTGCTCGGCCCAGTTCGGGTACTCGCTGCCGGGCGGAGCCGGGACGGTGGTCAGCGGCTTGCCGATGTGCTCGTTCCAGGCGGGGTCGATGCCCACCGGAACCTTGCGGAAGCGGTCGAAGTCGTCCCACGAGATGATGTGCACGCACTCGTAGCCGCGACGCCTGATCTCGTCGGCCACCAGGTGCGGGGTCATGACCTCGCGCAGGTTGCCCAGGTGGATCGGGCCGGACGGGCTGAGGCCGGACGCGCAGACGACGGGTTTGCCCGGTGCGCGCCGTTCAGCCTCGGCGATGACCTCATCGGCGAAACGCGCCACCCAGTCGGCGTCCATCACGTCAGTCCTCTCTGAACGGGATCCTGCCTTCTATGGTCCCGTACGCGAGGCAGTCGTCAGGACGCGTTACGGGCGTAGACCAGCCGCAGGCCGATCAGCGTGAGCCAGGGCTCGTGCACGTCGATCGTACGGGCCTCGCCGATGACGAGCGGCGCACCCGTGCCCGTGGCGACCACGGTGACGTCGTCGGGGTCGGAGGCCAGCTCGGCCGTCATGCGGTCCACGATGCCGTCGACCAGGCCGGCGAAGCCGTAGATGATGCCCGACTGGAGCGCCTCCACGGTGTTCTTCGCGATCACCGACCGCGGCCGGACCAGCTCGACCTTGTGGAGCTGGGCCCCGGCCGTGGCCAGCGCGTCCACCGAGATCTCCAGGCCGGGCGCGGTCACCGCGCCGACGTACTCGCCCCGGGCCGAGACGGCGTCGAACGAGGTGGCCGTGCCGAAGTCGACGATCACGCACGGACCGCCGTACAGGGTGGTGGCGGCGAGCGCGTTCACGATGCGGTCGCTGCCGACCTCCTTGGGGTTGTCCATCCGGACCGGGACGCCGGTGCGCACGCCGGGCTCGACGACCACCGCCGTGACGTCGCCGTAGTAGCGCCGGGACATCTCCCGCATCTCGTTGAGCACCGACGGGACCGTGGAGCAGATGGCGATGCCGCTGATGTCGGCGTCCTTGAGCAGCGGCGACTGCCCGAGCAGACCCTGGAGCACCACCGCGATCTCGTCCGCCGTACGGCGGGGGTCGGTGGCGATCCGCCAGTGCTCGATCACCTCTTCACCCTCGAACAGGCCCAGCACCGTGTGGGTATTGCTGACGTCGATGGTGAGCAGCATTCCCTGATTATGCCTCACGAAGATCCAGGCCCAGATCGAGTGCCGGGGCCGAGTGGGTGAGCGCGCCGACGGCCAGGTAGTCGACCCCGGTCTCGGCCACCGCGCGGGCCGCGTCCAGGGTCAGCCCGCCGCTCGACTCCAGCCGCGCCCGCCCGGCCACCAGCCGTACGGCCTCGGCGAGCTGGTCCACGGTGAAGTTGTCGAGCAGGATCTCGTCGGCGCCCTCGGCCAGGACCGGCTCGATCTGGTCGATGCGGTCCACCTCGACCTCGATCGGCAGGCCGGGGAAGGCCTGCCGTACGGCCCGGAACGCCTCGGCGACGCCGCCGGCGGCGACGACGTGGTTGTCCTTGATCAGGGCGGCGTCGTGCAGGCCCATCCGGTGGTTGACCCCGCCGCCGGCCCGGACGGCGTACTTCTCCAGGGCGCGCAGCCCCGGCAGGGTCTTCCGGCTGTCGCGGATGCGGGCGCCGGTGCCCTCGACGGCGTCCACCCAGCGGCGGGTCTGGGTGGCGATGCCGGACAGGTGGGTGAGGAAGTTGAGCGCGGTGCGCTCCATCGTGAGCAGGTCCCTGGTCGCGCCCCGCACGGTCATCACCACGTCGCCGGGGCGCACCCGGTCGCCGTCGGCGGCGTGCCGCTCGACCTCGACCCGCCCGGCGGCCTGGCGGAAGACGGTCTCGGCCACGGCCAGGCCGGCGACCACGCCCTCCTTGCGGGCCACCACGTCGGCGACGGCCCGCTGGTCGGCGGGGATGGTCGCGACCGAGGTCACGTCCTGTCCCCCGGCCAGGTCCTCCTCCAGCGCGGCGCGGACGAGACCGAGCACGGCGTCCGGGTCGAGTCCGGCCTTCTCCAGCTCGGTCCGCAGTTCCTCGTGAGGCGTGTACGTCAAGGTCAGTCCCTCCGCCGTCAGGGCGATGTCGATGTGCGCCCGCCAGTGGGCGTCGTCGCGGTCGGGGTGGTCCTCCCGCCAGTGCGAGCCGCGGGTCTCCTCGCGCACGGCCGCCGCGGCGACCAGCGCGGAGGCCACCGTGAGGAGGTTGGTCGCCTCCCACGACTCGGTGCAGGGCTCGACCGCGACCGGCGTCCAGCGGGCGTCCGACAGCGCGCGGGCGACCTGCGCGAGGCTCCGGTCGCTGCGCAGCACGCCGGCGCCCCTGCTCATGTGGCTCTGGATCCTCGGTCGCGTACGCGGGTCCACCAGGCCCTCCGGCCGATCGTCGGCCGGGGCGGGCTCGCGCGGCGTGCGGTCGCCAGTCAGGTTTCCGGCCGCCAGATCGGCGGCGATGCGCTCGCCGTAGACGAGCCCTTCCAGCAGGGAGTTGGAGGCCAGCCGGTTGGCGCCGTGCACGCCCGTGCAGGCCACCTCTCCGCAGGCGTACAGGCCGGGGACGCTGGTCCTGCCGTACAGGTCGGTGCGCACGCCGCCGCTCGCGTAGTGGGCGGCCGGGGCGACGGGGATGGGCTCGGTGACGGGGTCGATGCCGTGCTCGCGGCAGACGGCGAGGATCGTGGGGAACCTGGAGCGCCACTTCTCCTCGCCGAAGTGGGTGGCGTCGAGGTAGACGTGGTCGGCGCCGATCCGCGCCATCTGGCGCATGATCGCCTTGGCGACCACGTCGCGGGGCGCGAGGTCGGCCAGCTCGTGCACGCCCCGCATGAAGCGCTCGCCGTTCGCGTCGATCAGCACGGCGCCCTCGCCGCGCACGGCCTCGGAGACGAGAGGCTGCTGGCCGGTCGAGCCCTCCCCCAGCCACAGGACGGTGGGGTGGAACTGCACGAACTCGATGTCCCTGACCACCGCGCCGGCCCGCAGAGCGAGCGCCACGCCGTCCCCGGTGGACACCACGGGGTTGGTGGTGGCCGCGTAGATCTGGCCCATGCCGCCGCTGGCCAGCACCACGGCCCCGGCCCGTACGGCGCCGACGCCGTCGCGGGCGCCCTCCCCCATCACGTGGAGCGTGACCCCGCAGGCGTGCCCCTCGGCGTCGAGGAGGAGGTCGAGGGCGAGTGCGTGCTCGATGACCTCGATGCGGGGCTCGGCCAGCACCGCCTCGGCCAGGGCCCGCTGCACCTCGGCGCCGGTGGCGTCGCCGCCCGCGTGGACGATCCGGTTGCGGTGGTGGCCGCCCTCGCGGGTGAGCTGGAGCTCGCCGTCGGTATCGCGGTCGAACTCGGCGCCGTGGCTCATCAGCCGCTTCAGCGCGTCGGGGCCCTCGGTGACCAGGACGCGTACGGCCTCCTCGTCGCACAGGCCGACCCCGGCGACGAGCGTGTCCCTCAGGTGCTCGTCGGGGGTGTCCTCGGGGTCGAGGACGGCGGCGATGCCGCCCTGGGCCCACCGGGTCGACCCGGCCGACAAGACGTCCTTGGTGACCACGAGCACCCGCGCCCGGGGGTCGAGTTCGACGTGGCGCAACGCCACGGTGAGGCCGGCGATGCCGGACCCGATCACGACAACGTCGGCCTCGACGGTCCAGCCGGGTGCGGGGGCGGTGAGTCTACGTGCGAGCGCCACCATTAGGGGATCCCCTTTCGTCATAATGACGATAACGCCCCCCGGGCGATGGTGACGCCCCGCCCCCTCCCACAGCCCCGGCCCCTCCTACAGCCCCGGCCCCTCCCGCAAGGGGCGCGCCGCGGAGTCGGTGCAGAGCTGGGCGGTCAACGTGGCATAGGCCCATTCCTCCCACCTGTCCTGCGACCAGCCGCGGTCCTGCACGAAGAGCAGGTACAGCTGCGGGCTGAGCAGGCAGAACAGCAGGTCCGCGGCCATCTCGACGGAGACGTCGGGCCGGGCGTCAGGTTTGCCGGCCAGCGCTTGGGCCGCGGCGTGCTGCACGATGTAGCGCGGATCGGGGCCGTCGGGCCATTGCGCGGCGATCTGCGGGTCGGTGGCCGCGGCGGACTCGATCAGCGGCATGATCGGGGCGACCCGGCCGAGGATCTCGCCGGCGCCGCGAACGTGCGCGCGCAACTGCCCGGCCGCGGTGGGCTCGGCGCACGCGGCGCGGAACCATTCACGGTCCATGGTGGCCACCGGTTCGGTGTCGCCGGCGATGGACGTGTCGACGACGTCCTTGAACAGGGTGCGCTTGTTGCCGAAGACGAAGTAGACCGTCTGGACGGCCACGCCCGCCCGGTCGGCGACCTCCTGCAGGCTCGTCGCCCCATAGCCCTGCGCGACGAACAGCTCCCGCGCCGCCTGGATGACCTTCTCCCGGGTGCGGCGTGAGCGCTCGGCCCGTTTGTCCGGCCGCTTGACGGTGTCCATGGCGCGAGTATATCTCTAGAGTTAGTCACTAGAGTTCAACTCTAATAACATGGAGCAGAGCCGTGGACAAGCCGAACACTGCGGACGCGGGCACCGAACGAGACCAGGAGGAGGCCGTACGCCGAGAGCTGGAGAGGTACTACCGGGCCGGCAAGCCGCCGTGGGACACCGGCGTGACGCCGCCCGAGCTGGTCGCCCTGGTAGAAGGGCGCGGGGAGGGGCACGAGGAGAGCCACGGCGCACTGCCGCCCGGCCGCGCTCTGGAGCTCGGCTGCGGCACCGGAACCAACGCCGTATACCTGGCCAGGCACGGGTGGGAGGTCGTGGCCGTCGACCTGATCGACCGCGCGATCGAGCAGGCCCGGGAGAAGGCCGCCGCCGCGGGAGCGGCCGTACGGCTGTTGCACGGGGACGCCACCCGGCTCGACGAGCTGGACGCGCCCGGCCCCTACGACCTGTTCTTCGACCTGAGCTGCTACTGCGGCATCCCGCCGCACCGCCGCGACGCCTACGCCGCCGGGCTCACCCGCCGCGCCGCTCCCGGCGCACGGCTGTTGATGTTCGGGTACGGCCCCGGCACGCTCGACGACAAATTCTCCGGCGTCACCGCCGACGAGCTGCGTGCCAGGTTCACCGGCTGGGAGCTGGTCGACGTCACACCCGGCACGAACCCGTTCCCCACCTTCTGGTTCACACTGCGCGCCGGGGAAGCCTGAGCCGCCGACCCCCTACAGGGTCAGGACCACGTTGTCGATGAGGCGGGTGGTGCCCACCTTGGCGGCCACGGCCAGGATCGCCTCGCCGCGGTGGTCGTCGCCGACCGGCGCGAACGTCGCGGGGTCGGCCAGGATCAGGTAGTCGAGCAGCAGCGGCGGGTCGAAGCGGGCGGCCTCCTCCAGCACGGCCCGCGCGGCGTCGAGGATCCCGGCCGGCCCGGCTGTCTGGGCCCGCGCCGCGCCGGCCCGCAGCGCCCGCGACAGCGCGAGCGCGGTGCGGCGGTCGGCCTCGGACAGATACCTGTTGCGGCTCGACAGCGCGAGGCCGTCGGGCTCCCGCACGGTCGGGGCGCCGACGATCGACACCGGGACGTCGAGGTCGGCCACCATCCGCCGGATCAGCGCGAGCTGCTGGGCGTCCTTCTGCCCGAAGACCGCGACGTCCGGCCGCACCAGGTTGAACAGCTTGAGCACCACGGTCAGCACGCCGTCGAAGTGGCCGGGCCGGAAGGCGCCCTCGACCACCCCGCCCATGCCGCCGGCCGAGACCTCCACCTGGCGGTCCGGCAGGTACATGTCCTCGGCCGAGGGCGCGAAGACCATGCCCACGCCCTCCTCCTCGCACACCCGGAGGTCGGCGTCGAACGTACGGGGATAGCGGGAGAAGTCCTCGTTGGGGCCGAACTGCAGGGGATTGACGAACACGCTCACCACCACGTGGTCGGCGTGCTCGCGCGCCAGCCGCATCAGTGACCGGTGACCCTCGTGGAGCGCCCCCATCGTGGGGACCAGGGCGATCCTCCCGGGGCCGAGGGCGTCCCTCGCCTTGTCGAGGGCGGCGCGGTCCGCGGCGACGGTCAGGTCCATATGTTCCCTCCCAGGGCATCCAGCAGGCGTTCGGCCGCCTCCGGCTTGAGCAGGCCCGCCGCGAGCGCCCGGTCGGCGGTGAGCCTCGCGAGGGCGACGTACGCGTCCGCGGCCTCGGGGGCGGCCAGGATGAGCGCGTCGACGTGCTTGCGCACGGTGCCCGCGTCGCCGCGGACCACGGGCCCGGTGAGCCCGCTGATGCCGAGGCGCAGCACGTTGTCGAGCGCCGCGCTCAGCAGGGGGCCGAGCATCCGGCCAGGATGCTCCACGCCGATCTTCGCGAGCAGTTCCTGCGACTCGGCGACGAGCGTCACCATGTGGTTCGCGGCGCCGGCCAGGGCGGCGTGGTAGAGCGGCCGGTCCTGGTCGGCGATCCACACCGGCTCGCCGCCCATCTCGATCACCAGCGCCTCGGCCACCGGCCGCAGCAGGTCGGGCGCCGTGACGCCGAACGAGCAGCCGTTGAGCCGGGTCAGGTCGTCGCTCCTGCCGGTGAACGTCATCACGGGGTGCAGCGCGAGCGGCAGCGCCCCCGCCTCGGCCGCGGGGTCGAGCACGCCCAGGCCGTACGCGCCGCTGGCATGCACGAGCAGCTTGCCGCGCAGGTCGGCCCCGGTGGCGGCGAGGCCGGAGACGAGGCCGGGCAGCACGTCGTCCGGCACGGTCAGCAGCACGAGCTCGGACCGCGCGATCACCTCGTCGGGCCTGCTGAGCTTCAGGCCGAGGCGGTCGGCGGCCCGCCGCGCCGACGCGTCGGACACGCCGCTGGCCGCCACCACCCGATGACCCGCGAGCATGAGCGCGGCTCCGAGCACGGAACCGACCCGTCCCGCGCCGAGCACTCCCACGGCGAGCCGCGCCGGGCGGTCACTTGTGTCCATGACGCCTCCCCTCGGTTCAGCGTAGCGGCGGCGCTCCCGCCGGCCCGGGCGTGGCCCAACGGTCGGATTTTGTCCCGTTTCTCACGGGCCTATGTTGAGCCATAAGTACGAAAGTGACTACTTTTCGTCACACCCTCGGCGTGTCGGTAACCTGAAGCGTCGTGGAGGTCACCTGGCGGGAGGCCATGCGGCGGGCGCTCTACGGCGCGGAGGGCTTCTACCTGCGGGAGCGCCCCGACCGCCATTTCCGCACGTCGGTGCATGCCTCGCCGGTCTTCGCCGAGTCGGTGCTGCGCCTGCTCCTGCGGGTCGACGCGGCCCTCGGCCGGCCCGATCCGGTCGATCTCGTGGACATGGGCAGCGGCAACGGCCTGCTGGCCGCCCGGGTGCGGGCCGCCGCGCCACCGGACCTCGCGGAGCGGCTGCGAGTCATCGCCGTCGACCTGTCCCCCCGGCCCGGCGATCTCGACCCCCGCGTCGCCTGGGAGCCGGAGGCGCCGTACGGGATCACCGGCCTGGTGATCGCCAACGAGTGGCTGGACAACGTGCCGCTCGACATCGCCGAGATGACGCCCGACGGCCCTCGCCTGGTGCTCGTGGACACCTCGACCGGCGAAGAACGGCTCGGGCCCGCTCCCGGCCCCGAGGACCTGGCCTGGCTGGAGCGCTGGTGGCCGCTGCGCTCACCGGGGGAACGCGCCGAGATCGGCCACCCCCGCGACGAGGCGTGGGCCTCGCTGATCACGCGGCTGGCGCGCGGCACGGCGGTCGCCGTGGACTACGCCCATCCGGCCGGGCGGCGGCCCCCGCTCGGCACGGTCGCCGGATATCGCGACGGCTCGGTGGTGCCGCCCACACCGGACGGGTCGTGCGACATCACCGCACACGTCGCGCTGGACGCCTGCGCGGCGGCAGGCGAGCGGGCGGGGGCGCGGGCGACCACGCTCACCACGCAGCGGGAGGCGCTGCGCGACCTGGGGGTCACCGGCGCCCGCCCGCCGCTCGCGCTGGCGTCCGCCGATCCCGCCGGATACGTACGCGCGCTCGGCCGGGCCTCCCAGGAGGCCGAGTTGATCGACCCGGCCGGTCTCGGCGGCTTCGGCTGGCTCAGTCAGGTGGTCAGACGGTGACCTTGAGCGACTCCAGGCCGCGCATGATGTAGCTGGGCTTCCAGGCAGGCTCCTCGGCGAGCTCAAGCTTGGGCGCCAGCCGCAGCAGGGCCCCGAACGACTCCGCCATCTCGACCCGGGCGAGCGGCGCGCCGAGGCAGAAGTGGATGCCGGCGCCGAACGAGATGTGCGGGTTGTCCGCCCGGCCGAGGTCGAGACGGTCCGGGTCGGCGAAGACCTCCGGGTCCCGGTTGGCGGAGCCGAACAGCAGGGCGATCTCCACACCCCGGGGGATCGTCACCCCGCCGACCGCGATGTCCTCCAGCACCCACCGCTCGAACATCTGCGCCGGGGTGTCGTAGCGCAGCAGTTCCTCGACCGCCGTCGGCATCAGGCCGGGGTCGGCGCGCAGCCGCTCCAGCTCACCCGGGTTGCGGAACAGCGCCCACCACCCGCTGCCGGTGGCGTTGACCGTGGCCTCGTGGCCGGCGTTGAGCAACAGCACGCAGGTGCCGATCAGCTCGTCCTCGGTCAGCCGGTCCCCGTCGTCAACCACCTGGGCCAGCGCCGAGATCATGTCGTCGCCCGGCCGCTCCCTGCGTGCCCTGGCCAGCTCGCGCAGGTAGCCGGCGAACTCCGTCGCCGCGCGTACGGCGGTGTGCTGGACCTCCAGCGAGGGGTTCAGCTCGTACATCCCGCAGATGTCGGCCGACCAGGGGCGCAGCAGGTGGCGGTCGGCCTCGGGCACGCCCAGCATCTCGGCGATCACAGTGACCGGCAGCGGCTCGGCCACCTCTGCCAGCAGGTCGCCGCCGCCGCGCTCGACCAGTCCCTCGGTCAGCTCGGTCGCGATCTTCCGTACGCGGGGACGCAGCGACTCGACCATGCGGGGCGTGAACGCCTTGGACACCAGGCGGCGCAGCCGCGTGTGGACCGGCGGCTCGACGTCGAGCATCCCGGCCCGGATCACCCGCCAGAACGGTTCCTGGAACTCCGGCTCGGGCTCGCGGCCGAACGCCTCGTGCGTCGCCACGTGCAGGTAGGACCGGCCGAGGCGCCGGTCGCGCAGCAGCGCGTTCACGTCCGCGTGGCGGGCGATCAGCCACTGTCCCGTCGGCTCGAAGAAGCTGACCGGCTCGTTGTCGCGCAGGTCGCGGTAGGCGTCGTAGGGGTACGCGATGAACTCGGCATTCCAGGGATCAAACTTCACAATGGACAACAATACGGATGAAAGACCTCGCCCGGGAGTACGGGCGTGCGGGTCCGTCATGGCGTAGGTTGGGGCGATGCCGAAGCGCCGCGAACAGCACCGCAGAGAACCCCGCGAGCTCGGCGAGTTGCCCTACGCCGATCACCTCGAACCGTTCGACGGCCGGCTCGCTCAGGGCGGCGACTACGACACGGTCCTGTTCGACGGGCAGGAGTTCGAGGACGCCGACGCCTCCAACGCCCGGTTCATCGAGTCGGCGTTCACCTCGGTGACGTTCGTCGGCGGCCGGTATCGGCGCGCCCGGTTCTCGGACGTGTGGCTGAACGGCGTGCGCTGGGTGGGCGGCGACCTCACCGAGTCCACCTGGGCGGACGCGGAGATCATCATGAGCGCCCCGGCCGGCACGGCGCTGCCCGGCGCCGAGATGAACCATGTGACCTTCCACCGGTGCAAGCTCGACTCGGTCAACCTCCGCGCGGCCGACCTGCGGGAGGTCTCGTTCGTCGAGTGCACGCTGCGCGACGTGGACTTCGCGGGCGCCACGCTGACCGGCGTCGCCTTCCCCGGCTCCACGCTCGAACGGGTGCGTTTCGACAAGGCGTGCATGTCCCGGGTCGACCTGCGTGGCGCCGTGTCCCTGGGCATCTCCGACGGCTACGACGCGCTGCGCGGCGCGACCATCAGCGGCGTCCAGTTGATGGAGCTCGCGCCGATGTTCGCCCACATCCTGGGTGTCACGGTCGACGACGACTGAAGGCACTTGAGTCCACGGCACTTGCGGCCGGGGGGCCGAACCGGGTTATAGTGCCGTCCAGGTCATGAGTGCCAGCGTCAAGCCCCGGCTTGCTGGCCGGCAACCCTCGCGCTCGCGGCGGGGTGCCCCGGGTGAGGACCGGGTCCGGCGCGAGGTGTGCCGGACAAGCGCGGGCCCTGCCTTCCGACGCCATGGCCGGGGTCCCCGACCCCGAGGAGGCGTGGCGTTGTCCGCACTCACCTTCGTCCAGCAGGCCGTCAACCGCATCTCCGAGCCCGTGCGCCTACCGGCTGTCGTGGGCTCCGACCTGGAGGTGCCCGTCAAGGGCGGCAGGCTCGTGCCGTACGCGAACCTCGACTACGCGGCGAGCGCGCCCTGTCTCGAGCCGGTGAACGCCGCCGTCGCGGCGGCGCTGCCGGCCTACTCCAGCGTGCACCGGGGCGCGGGCTACGCCTCGCAGCTCACGACGGCCAGGTATGAGCAGGCCAGGCACACCGTTCGGGCCTTCGTCGGCGCCCGCCCCGGCGACGCGCTGGTCTTCGTGCGCAACACGACCGACGCCATGAACCTGCTGGCCCGCAGCCTCCCCGAGGGAACCACCGTCGTCGTGTTCGAGACCGAGCACCACGCCTCGCTGCTGCCCTGGCCGAACGCCGTACGGCTCGCGCCGCCCGCCTTCCCGGGCGAGGCGATCCGGGCGGCCGACGAGGCGCTCGACGCGATCGAGGGCCCGGCCCTGCTCGTCGTGACCGCCGCCTCCAACGTGACGGGCGAGCTGTGGCCGATCGCCGGGCTGGCCCACATCGCCCACCGGCACGGCGCGCGGATCGCCGTGGACGCCGCTCAGCTCGTCCCCCACCGCGAGCTCAACCTCGCCGCGCTCGACCTCGACTACGTGGCCTTCTCCGGGCACAAGCTCTACGCCCCGTTCGGCGCCGGGGTGCTCGTGGGCCGACCCGACTGGCTCGCCGACGCCGATCCGTACCTGCGCGGCGGCGGAGCCGTACAGGCGGTGGGCGAGACCACCGAGTGGAGCGACGACCCCGAGACGCGGCACGAGGCGGGCACCCCCAACGTGCTCGGCGCGATCGCGCTCGCCGCCGCCTGCGACGCGCTGACCGCGACCGGCTGGACCGCGCTGGTGCGGGAGGAGGAGCGGCTGCTCGCCCGCCTGCGTGCCGGGCTCGCCACGATCCCCGGCGTACGCGAGCTGTCGCTGTGGGGCCAGGACCACCCGCGCGTCGGCATCGTGTCGTTCACCGTCGCGGGCCGTACGGCACGCGAGGTCGCCGAGGCGCTGTCGGCCGAGTGGGGCATCGGCGTCAGGGACGGCAAATTCTGCGCCCACCCGTTCGTCCGCCACCTCCTCGGGGGCGGTGAGGACGGCGGCTGCGCGGACGGCACGTTCAGCGCCGTACGCGCCTCGATCGGCATCGGCACGACCACCGAGCACGTCGACCGCCTCATCGAGGCCCTACGCGATATCGCCACCGCCTGACGGCGGAGAGCCAGGTCGAGCTCGCGGGAGGCTTTCGCTCGTGCGGTATGAGCGTGAAAGCATGGACGGCATGACGACCGAGCAGGAGGGCGCGCGCCGGGAACGCATCGTGGGGATCGGCGCGGGTGCCGACGCCGTGCAGGCGAGGGAGCTGGCCACCGAGGACATGATCCTCAACATCGGCCCGCAGCATCCGTCCACCCACGGCGTCCTGCGGCTGCGGCTCGTCCTCGACGGCGAGCGCATCACGGCCGCCGAGCCGATCGTCGGCTACATGCACCGCGGCGCGGAGAAGCTGTTCGAGGTGCGCGACTACCGGCAGATCATCGTGCTCGCCAACCGGCACGACTGGCTGTCCGCGTTCGCCAACGAGCTGGGCGTCGTGCTCGCGGTCGAGCGCATGCTGGGCATGCAGCCCCCGCCCAGGGCGGTGTGGGCCAGGACGCTGCTGGCCGAGCTCAACCGCGTGCTCAGCCACCTGATGTTCCTCGGCAGCTATCCCCTGGAACTCGGCGCGATCACGCCGGTCTTCTACGCCTTCCGCGAGCGGGAGACCCTGCAGCACGTCATGGAGGAGATCTCCGGCGGCCGCATGCACTACATGTTCAACCGGGTGGGCGGGCTGAAGGAGGAGCTGCCCCTGGGCTGGCTCGACCGCGTCACCGCCGCCGTCGCGGCCGTGCGGCGGCGGCTGCCCGACATCGAGGAACTGATCGCCGGCAACGAGATCTTCCTGGCCCGCACCCGCGGCGTCGGCGTGCTCGACCGCGAGACGATCATGCAGTACGGCGTGAGCGGCCCCATCGCGCGGGCCTCGGGCGTCGACTTCGACCTGCGGCGCGACGAGCCCTACCTCGCGTACGGCGAGCTGCCGGTGAAGGTCGTGACCCGGTCGGCCGGGGACTGCCAGGCCCGGTTCCAGGTGCTGCTCGAACAGGTCAAGGTCTCCCTCGACCTGGCCGACGCCTGCGTCGAGCGCCTGCGGCACCTGCCCCCGGGACCGATCAACCAGCGACTGCCGAAGGTGCTGAAGGCGCCCGAGGGCCACACGTACGCCTGGACGGAGAACCCGCTCGGCCTGAACGGCTACTACCTCGTGTCGCGGGGCGAGAAGACGCCGTGGCGGCTCAAGCTGCGCAGCGCCTCCTACAACAACATCCAGGTGCTGCGCGAGATGCTGCCGGGCAACCTGGTCGCCGACATGATCGCGATTCTCGGCTCGATGTTCTTCGTGGTCGGCGACATCGACAAGTAGATCGACACGTTGCGGTCAGGTCTCCCCGGAAGGCTTGCCGGGCACCCGGCAGCAGTGCTCGAGGAACAGCGCCGCGCAGATCAGGATCACGCAGGCCACGAACGACCCGCCTCCGACGAACGCGTCCTGGCGGGGCTTGTCCAGGTCGAGCAGGTCGAGCACGCGCACCACGAACCCGGCGAAGATGCCGCCGAACGCCGCCCCGACGTACGCCGAGGCCTTGGCCAGCGCCGCCAGGCGGGCGACAGCCAGCGGCTCGACCGGCTTGGTGTTCGGGCGGCGCAGGATCCTCGCCCGGGTCAGCCAGCCCGTGTACGCCTCGCCGACGGCCAGCAGCAGTGTGGTGGGGATCGCGGTCCACGGCAGGGTCGGCACCATGGAGTAGAACTGCCGCAGCAGCCCCCAGGTGAGGAGGGCGAACACGACCACGAGACCGACGAGCACGCCGGGATTGCTGGGCTTCACGCGGGGACTCCTCGTCGATCAGGCCGGGGGTTCGAGCACGAGGTCGGGCCGCAGCCGCACCCCGCTCTGGTCCATGT
Organism: Microbispora sitophila; assembly: GCF_014892245.1. Lineage (NCBI taxonomy): Bacteria > Bacillati > Actinomycetota > Actinomycetes > Streptosporangiales > Streptosporangiaceae > Microbispora > Microbispora sitophila. The sequence goes on from NZ_JADBGC010000039.1 coordinate 22,006, forward strand.
CGGCCAGCAGGGCCGCCACCGACCCGCGCCCGGGCAGCACCGCCGCGGGATCGGCCTGCGCCCACGGCACCAGCACGAACGCCCGCTCGTGCGCCCGGGGGTGCGGGAGCGTGAGCTCGGGGTCGTCCGACATAAGGTTCCCGACCGTGATGAGGTCCACGTCGAGCGTCCGGGGGCCCCACCGCTCCCTGCGCTCGCGGCCGAAGGCGGTCTCGACGCTCTGCGCGCGGTCGAGCAGCGTGCGGGGGTCGAGCATGCTCTCGGCGATCACCACGGCGTTCAGGTACGGCCCCTGCTCGGGGCCGCCGACCGGATCGGTCTCGTAAACCGGAGACACCGCCACGAACGTGAGCCCGGGGGCGTCGAACAGCTCGTCGAGAGCCCCCTGGAGGTTCTCGATGCGGCGGCCGAGGTTGCTGCCGAGCGCGATCACGACCCTCATGCGCGACCCCTTCTGATCGTCACCACCACGTCGCCGAACGGCAGCGGGATGGGCGCCGCCGGTTTGTGCACGCTGATCTCCGCCTCCTCGACCAGCTCGTGGGCCAGGCAGGCCGCCGCCAGCCGCTCGGCGAGGGTCTCGATGAGGTTGACCGGCTCGCCCTCCACGATGTGGACGAGCTCCGCCGCCAACGCCCCGTAGTCCACGGTGAGCGTCAGGTCGTCGGCCGCCGCCGCCGGGGCGGTGTCGAACCACAGGGCCACGTCGATCACGAACTCCTGGCCCAGCTCGCGCTCGGCGGGCAGGCAGCCGTGCCTGCCGCGGGCCCGCAGACCCGTCAACCGCACGGTGTCACGACTGGTCGCCGGCCGCGCCGTCACTGCTCCTGATCCTCCTCGTCGTCGTCGCTCTGCAGAACCGGTGAGCCGTGGTAGAGCCACAACCGCCAGCCGGTCCCGGTCCGCACGTAGGTGCTGGAGGCGACGACCCGGCCGGCCGCGAAGCCCGGCTCGTCGGTGTCGGCGGCCGTGAGGATGTTCTCCGCGCAGGTGACCACGGCGACGTCCCCGAGCACGGTCGTCTGCACGTCGGTCAGCACGAACTGGATGTACGGCGTGTTGGCCATGATGAGCGCCCACGAGCGCAGCACCTCCGACCGCCCGGTCAGCATCGGCCAGCCGGGATGGACGCACATGGCCGGGCGTCCGGGGACGTCCTCGATCCAGATCTCCGACATCTTGTCGAGGTCGCCGCTCTCGATGGCGTTGTAGAACGCCTGGTTGAGCTCCTCGATGTCCTTCATGGGCGTCCCTGTCGGCATGTCGTCACCGGCCCTCGTCAGCGTGTCGTACGGCTGCTGCCCTCCACGCGGCGGCCACACGCACCGCGTCGGCGTTCGCCTGCACCCGGTGCACCCGTACGCACCACGCGCCGGCCCGCGCCGCGAGCGCGGTGACAGCCAGTGTGGCGTCGTCGCTGCCGTCGAACGACCGGGGCTCGCCGTCCGGCCCCGCCAGCAGGCGGCCGAGGAAGCGTTTCCTCGACGCTCCGATCAGCAACGGGCGGCCGAGGCGGTTCAGCTCGCCGATGCCGGCCAGCAGCGCCCAGTTGTGCTCGGCGTTCTTGGAGAACCCGAGGCCCGGGTCGAGCACGATCTGCTCCTCCCGTACGCCCTCGGCCAGCACGGAGTCGACCCGCTTGCGGAGCTCTTCCGCCACCTCGGTCACGACGTCGCCGTAGATGGCCCGGCTGTCCATGTCGCGGCTGTGCCCGCGCCAGTGCATCACGACGTACGGCACGCCGGTCGCGGCCACCACCCGCGGCATCGCCGGGTCGGCCAGCCCGCCGCTCACGTCGTTGACGAGCTTCGCCCCGGCCGCGACGGCCGCCTCGGCCACCTCCGCGCGCATGGTGTCGACGCTGACCGTCACGCCCTCCTGGCTGAGCGCGCGGATCACCGGCTCGACCCGGCGCAGCTCCTCCTCCAGGGAGACCCGCGCCGCGCCCGGACGGGTGGACTCGCCGCCCACGTCGACGATGTCGGCGCCCTCGGCCACCAGGGCGAGGCCGTGCCTGATCGCGACGTCGGCGTCGAACCACTGCCCGCCGTCGGAGAAGGAGTCGGGGGTCACGTTGACCACGCCCATGACCAGACAGCGCCCGAACTCGGGCATACCGGGCACACTCGCTGCGGTCATGGGGTCAAGAGTAATGCCCCAAGGGTCGATGCCTGTCGGGCAGGAGCGCCGTCCCAATCGGCCGTCGCCCGCGCTCAGCCGCGCAGGATCAGCGACATGGCCTCGGCCCTGGTCGCCTCGCTGGAACGGAAGTCACCCCGGACGGCCGACGTGATCGTCTTGGCGCCGGGCTTGCGCACGCCGCGCATGGTCATGCACATGTGCTCGGCCTCGATGACCACGATCACACCGCGCGGCTCCAGCACCTGCATCAGTCCGTCGGCGATCTGGGAGGTCATCCGCTCCTGGACCTGCGGCCTGCGGGCGTAGACATCCACCAGCCTGGCCAGCTTGGACAGGCCGGTGATGCGTCCCTTGTCGTTCGGGGTGTAGCCGATGTGGGCCACGCCGTGGAACGGGAGCAGATGGTGCTCGCAGGTGGACATCACCTCGATGTCCTTGACGAGCACCATCTCGTCATGGTCCGCGTCGAACATCGTGGTCAGCGCGTCCTCGGGTCGCTGGCCCAGGCCGGCGAACTGCTCCGCGAACGCGCGGGCCACCCGGGCCGGGGTGTCCCGGAGCCCGTCGCGATCGGGGTCCTCCCCGATCGCGAACAGGATCTCCCGGACAGCCTTCTCGATCCGGTCGTGGTCGAATCCGGGGGGCGGGCCCACCACGTTGGGTTCCGCCACGGTCAGGCCTCGTCCCGCTGCGCCGACTGGTCGTTGACCCACGGGGTGGAGCCGGTGCCGCCGGCGGGCAGCGCCGAGCCGTTGCCGTTCGCGCGCTCCTTGGGCGTGATGACCGGAGGACGGTCGGACGGCAGGCGCTTGCCGTACCCGGCGTAGGAGGGACGCTTCTCCTTGGGCACGACGGGCGAGAAGATCTCGAGGACCTGCTCCCGGGAGAGCGTCTCCTTCTCCATCAGTTCGAGCACGAGGTTGTCGAGCACGTCCCGGTACTGGACGAGGATCTCCCACGCCTGGTCGTGCGCGCTCTCGATGAGGCGGCGGACCTCCTCGTCGATCGCCGAGGCGATCTGCTCGGAGTAGTCGCGCTCGTGGCCCATCTCGCGGCCGAGGAAGACCTCGCCGTTGCCGCTGCCGAACTTGCGGGCGCCGAGCCGCTCGCTCATGCCGTACTCGGTGACCATGCGGCGGGCGATCGAGGTCGCCTTCTCGATGTCGTTGGACGCGCCGGTGGTGGGCTCGTGGAAGACGAGCTCCTCCGCGGTGCGGCCGCCGAGCAGCATGGCGAGCTGGTCCATCATCTCGGACCGGGTCGCGAGGAACTTGTCCTCCATCGGCAGCGTCATCGTGTAACCGAGGGCGCGGCCGCGGGACAGGATCGTGATCTTGTGGACCGGGTCGGAGTTGGGCAGCGCGTGGGCCACCAGGGCGTGACCGCCCTCGTGGTAGGCGATGATCTTCTTCTCCTGGTCCGACATGACCCGGGACTTGCGCTCGGGACCGGCCATCACGCGGTCGATCGACTCCTCGAGAGTCGTCATCGTGATGAGCTTCTGGTCCTGACGGGCGGTCAGCAGGGCCGCCTCGTTGATCACGTTCGCGAGGTCGGCGCCGGTGAAGCCGGGGGTCCTGCGGGCGATCACGTCGAGGTCGACGTCCTGGGCGAACGGCTTGCCGCGACCGTGGACGCGCAGGATGCCCTTGCGGCCCTCCAGGTCGGGCCGGTCGATGACGACCTGCCGGTCGAAACGGCCGGGACGCAGCAGCGCGGGGTCGAGGATGTCGGGGCGGTTGGTCGCGGCGATGAGGATCACGCCGCCCTTGACGTCGAAGCCGTCCATCTCGACGAGGAGCTGGTTCAGCGTCTGCTCGCGCTCGTCGTGGCCGCCGCCGAGGCCCGCGCCGCGGTGCCGGCCGACGGCGTCGATCTCGTCGATGAAGATGATCGCCGGGGCGTTCGCCTTGGCCTGCTCGAACAGGTCGCGGACGCGTGAGGCGCCGACACCGACGAACATCTCGACGAAGTCGGAACCGGAGATCGAGTAGAACGGCACGCCCGCCTCACCCGCGACGGCGCGGGCGAGCAGGGTCTTGCCGGTGCCGGGCGGGCCGTACAGCAGCACGCCCTTGGGGATCTTGGCGCCGATCGCCTGGAACTTGGCCGGGGCCTGGAGGAACTCCTTGATCTCCTGGAGCTCCTCGATGGCCTCGTCGGCCCCCGCGACGTCGGCGAACGTCGTCTTCGGGGTGTCCTTGGTGATCAGCTTCGCCCGCGACTTGCCGAAGTTCATGACCCGGGAGCCGCCGCCCTGCATCTGGTTCATGATGAACAGGAAGATCAGGACGATGATGATGATCGGCAGGAAGCTGACCAGCAGGCTGACGAGGAAGTTCTCCTTCGGCACCTCGACGGTCCAGCCCCCGGTGGGCTTGGCCTGGTCGAGCGCCTGAGTGAGCTGGACGCCCTGTCCCTCGACCCAGGGGGCCTGGATGCGGGTGACCCCCTGCTTGCCGCCGGCGTCGATCGGCTTGTTCAGCGTCAGTTCGACACGCTGGTCCTTGTCGACGACCACCGCGTTCTTGACATTGCCCTGCTGGATCTGCTGGACGACCGTCGAGGTGTCAGCGGTGGTGTAGTTGCCGTCTCCGCCGAACATCGTGGTGACGAGCAGGAGAAGCAATACGATGCCCAGGATCCACAGCAGTGGGCCACGTGTAAATCGCTTGAGATCCATCCGTTGCGGAACCCCGGCGGGCCCGTCCCTTCCTGACCAAGGCCTGCCCCGGGAAACCCCGGGGTCGCGGCATCCCTTACCGCTCCTTCTGGCTACCGCGGGCCGGCCAAGCGGCCTCCCACGGATATCCGAAGGTACACCCGGCAGCCGCCTCGGGTAACTGCCCGAGCGGCTCCGGCTTTGCCTTTCCAACGTACGTCAGCCAACCCCGTGTTCCCGGACCTGGCGCCCAATAACGCACGATTCGAGGGTCACTTCGCTAAGGGCTTACTCCCCTCCATACACATGAGGCGCAAGAGTCCCGATGAACGGCAGGTTGCGATACCGCTCGGCGTAATCGAGCCCGTACCCGATGACGAACTCGTTGGGGATGTCAAAACCGACGTAACGGACGTCCAACTCCACCTTCACCGCGTCGGGCTTGCGCAGCAGGGTGCAGATCTCCACGGACGCCGGGTTGCGCGACTTCAAGTTGTTCATCAGCCACGAGAGGGTCAGCCCGGAGTCGATGATGTCCTCGACCACGAGCACGTGCCGGCCGGCGATGTCGGTGTCGAGGTCCTTCAGCACCCGCACGACGCCGGACGATATGGTCCCCGCGCCGTACGAGGAAACGGCCATCCAGTCCATCTGCACGGGCACGTGCAGCGCGCGGGCGAGGTCGGCCATGACCATGACCGCTCCCTTGAGCACGCCGACGATCAACAGTTCCCTGCCGGCGTAGTCGGCGTCGATCTGGCCCGCCAGTTCTCTGATCTTCTCCTGTAGCTCCTGCTCCGAAATGAGGACTCTGGAGAGATCCTTGCCCATGTCGGCTGCGTCCACCTGGGGTTTTCCTTACGCGAGCGAGAGGTTGTCCACGGCGAAGACAAGGGTGCCACAGCGCCTGACCACCCCTACCCCCCCGGGTAGGTCCACTCCCTTCTGCCCGTGCCAGCCGGTCACCAGCCGCTCGACCGCCTCGATGTGCACCGCCGCGAGCGCGGCGGCGTGCGCCCCGGCCTCCACGGCCGCCCGCTGGATGACCCTCCGCCGCACCGCCCCCGGCACGTCCGCCAGCACGGACACGTCCAGCTCCCCGCCGGGGCCGCGCGACTTCGCGTGGACTGCGTCCGCCCACTCGTCCAGAGCGTCGGCGTCGTCCCGGCACAGCCGCGCCGTACGGGCCAGCGCCTCGGCGATCCCCGGTCCCAGCGCGGCTTCCAGCGCCGGGAGGGCGTCGCGCCGCACCCGGACCCTGGTGTACGCGGGATCGTCGTTGTGCGGGTCGTCCCAGGGCCGCAGGCCGAGGGCGTCACACGCCTGCCTGGTCCGCTCCCGGCCGAGCCCCAGCAGGGGCCGCCGATAGATCCCGGAGACCTCCGCCATGCCGGAAAGGGACCGCGTGCCGCTGCCGCGGGCCAGGCGCAGCAGCACGGTCTCCGCCTGGTCGTCGCGGGTGTGGCCGAGCAGGACCGCGGCCGCGCCCAGTCGCTCGGCCGCGGCGGTCAGCGCGGCGTAGCGGGCCTCCCGCGCCGCGGCCTCGGGGCCCCCGGCCGTGCCGACCGTGACCGTCAGCGCCTCGGCCGGGTCGAGACCGAGCGAGGGTGCGAGCCTTACGACGTCGCGGGCCCGGCCGGCCGAGCCCTCCTGCAGGCCGTGGTCGACGGTCAGCAGCCCGGCGCGCAGGCCGAGGCGCGGGGCCGCGAAGCCGGTGGCCGCCGCCAGCGCCAGCGAGTCGGCGCCGCCGCTGCAGGCCACGAGGACGAGCGCGCCGGACGACTCCCGCGCCCCGCGAGGGGCGGGGGAGTCGTCCGGCGCGGCGAGGTCCGCGAGCGACAGCCGTACGGCGCGGCGGACGTCGGCGACGGCGGGATGTGGGCCCATGCGGCCATTCTGTCCGCCCTGGGCGGGCGTGGGGAAACGCGCGTCCGACGGGTCCGGGCAGGTGGGCGGGATCAGGCGGAGGTCAGGACGCGGGACATCCAGGCGTGCGGGTCGGCGATCTCCTCGCGGTCGGGCAGGGTCTCCGGCGAGGTCCAGACCTTGTTGAACGACTCCATGCCGGCCTCGTCCACGACGGTGCGGACGAAGTGGGAGCCCTCGGCGTACTGCTTCATCTTCAGCTCGATGCCGAGCAGCCGGCGGACGAGCTGGTCGAAGCGCGAGCCGCCCTCGCGGCGGCGCTGGAACTTGGCGCGGATCTCGGCGACCGACGGCACGACGGACGGGCCCACGGCGTCCATGACGTAGTCGCCGTGCCCCTCCACCAGCGTCATCACGGCCGTCACGCGGTCGAGCACGGCCTTCTGCTCGGGCGTCTGGATGGCCTCGATGAGGTTGCCCTCGCCGCCCCTGAAGGCGTCGGCCACGGCGTCGGAGGCGGCGCGCAGGCGCTCCAGCAGCGTCGCCAGGTCCATCTCGGACGCGAGGAGGAACTCGGTCATCTGGCTGCGGACGTACTCCCGGAGCCAGGGGACGCCGGTGAACTGCACCCGGTGGGTCTCCTCGTGCAGGCACACCCACAGGCGGAAGTCGCGGGGATCGACGCCCAGCTCGCGCTCGGCGTGCACGATGTTGGGCGCCACCAGCGTCAGGCGGCCGGTCGGGGCGCGGCCCGAGGGGTCGGGCGGGAGGAAGAGCTCGTACTGACCGAGCACCCGGGAGGCGAGGAAGGCCAGCACGGCGCCGACCTCGAGACCGGTGATGCGCGAGCCGACCGCGCCGACGACCGCCGGCATGTTCGACATCTTCTGCGTCAGCGGCTCGAGCACCACGCGGAAGCCGTCCACGTTGGCGCGGATCCACCCGGGACGGTCGACCACGGTCGCCGCCTCGGGCGTCGCCGAGTCGATGCGGGTGAACTCCCGCACGTGCCCCTCGGCGTCCCGCGACAGCCGCCGCAGTTCGAGGACCGCCTGCCTGGCCTCCTCGCGGCTCACCTGAGGGCCGGGCCGCACGAGGCGCACCCCGGTCGCGACGGCCAGATCCCAGTCGATCACCTGCATACCCACCACCGTACGTTCTCCGACTTCTCGCCGCGCATGCAGGCGTGAGGGGATCGCTAGCTCTGGGAGACGATCGTGGCCATTTTGTCGAGGGCGGCGATCGCCTCCGGCGGGTTGGCCACCTGGTCGGCCATGAACGCGAAGGTCAGCAACCGGCCCGTGGACGTGTACGCGATGCCCGCCAGGGTGTTCACCCCGTTCAGAGTGCCCGTCTTCGCGCGTACCAATCCGGCGCCGGCCCTGGAATCGGACTTCTGGTAACGATTGTGCAGAGTCCCGGTGAAATGCGCGACCGGCAGGCCACTGATCAGCGAGTGCAGCTCCGGATGGGCGGAGGACGACGCCACGGCCAGGATGTGCGCGAGGGCCGTCGGCGTGATCCGGTTCTTCGTGGACAGCCCGCTGCCGTCGTGGACCTCCACCCCGTCGGTCACGCCGAGGCGGGTGAGCACGCGCCCGACCGCCGTGGGCACGCCCTGGAAGGTGTGCGGGAGGCCCTCCTTGATGGCGGCCTGGCGGGCGAGTGCCTCGGCGAGGTCGTTGTCACTGTGCGTGAGCATCCGCTCCACGAGCGCGTAGATCGGGCCGGACTCCACCCGGGCCAGTTCCTGCGCGGTGGGCGCCGCCTTGGCCGAGTCGACCCCCTTGCCCACCTTGATGCCGTTCTTCCTGAGCAGCGTGGCGAACGCGTCGGCGGTGGCCTGCGCCGGGTCCGGGTAGCGGGCGCCGTTGGCCGCCCGGCCCTCGTCCATCATGAGCGCGGACACCGGGGCGACGCTGCCCTCCGGGATGTACGTCGGCTTCCAGCCCGGCGCCGTCCGCGGCCCGCCGAACAGGGAGGCGTCGTACGACAGGTCCACCGAGGTGAGCTTCGCCGCCTTGAGCGCCTTGGCCGTGCTCGCGGCGAGCCGGGCGAGCGACGCGGGCCGCGGGTAGATCTCCTCCTGCTCGGCGGCGCTCGTCCGCGGGCCGGCCAGGGTCGGGTCGCCGCCGCCGACCAGGACGATCGATGTGGCGGAGGCCCCCCGCACGACCCGGGTGGCCAGGCGGGCGTCCGGCCCCACCGTGGCCAGCACCGTCAGCGCGGTGACGACCTTGGTGGTCGAGGCCGGGGTGATGGCCGTGCCCGAGCGGCCGTCGAATATCGGCGTTCCCGTCGCGACGTCGAGCACGATCCCGGCCACGCTGCCGCCGAGGGCGGGGTCACCCATCGCAGCGGTGAGCCGGGTGGTCAAAGTACCCTTGGCGGGGAGAGCCCCGTCCCCCGCCGCGGCCAGAACCGGACCCGCGGTCACCAGGGGGATCGGGGTCGGCTTCGGGGACGCGACCGGAGCCGGGGTCCTGTCGGCGTCATGGGTGATCAGATAGGTGCCCGCGAGGACGACGAAGATCTGCAGCAGGGCGAGGGTGGCCACCACCATCCACCGCTCACGTCGCACCACTACACCCTCATTTCGCGCCGACCTTGACCACGCCTACGAGACATTAACGCCAGCCCGGGAGACCGGGGACTCATGCGGAGGAACGAGTGGAGTTCGACGTTGTCGTTGAGATCCCCAAGGGACAACGGAACAAGTACGAGGTTGACCACAAGACCGGCCGCATACGTCTGGACCGCCTGCTTTTCACGTCTACCCAGTACCCCGCCGACTACGGGTTCATCGAGAACACTCTCGGCGAGGACGGAGACCCGCTCGACGCGTTGGTCCTGCTCCAGGAGCCGACCTTTCCCGGTTGCCTGATCCGCTGCCGCGCCGTCGGGATGTTCCGGATGACCGACGAGAAGGGCGGCGACGACAAGGTCCTGTGCGTTCCGGCGACCGATCCGCGGATGGAGCACATCCGCGACATCCACCACGTCGCCGAGTTCGACCGGCTGGAGATCCAGCACTTCTTCGAGGTCTACAAGGACCTGGAACCCGGTAAGTCGGTCGAGGGCGCCAACTGGGTCGGCCGCACCGAGGCCGAGGCCGAGATCCTCGCCAGCATCGAGCGCTTCCAGGAGACCGAGCACCACGACGAGGAGCACTAGCCGGGCCGGGTGGCGCCGACCAGATCGTGGCGCCAGATGGGCGAGATGCGCACCACGTCCCCCGTCTGGGGGGCGTGGACCATCATGCCGCGCCCGATGTAGATGCCCACATGATGGATGGTGCCGGGATTCCGGCTCAACCGGCCGTAGAAGATGAGGTCGCCGGTGCGCAGGTCCTTCATCGGGACGTGCCGTCCCGAGGTCCACTGCGTGCCGGTCCAGTGATCGAGTGACACCCCGGCCCGCTGCCAGGCCCGCATCGTCAGCCCCGAGCAGTCGAACCCCGACGGGCCTGCGGCGGCCCACACGTACGGCTTGCCGATCTGTTTGAGCGCCCACTGGGCGGCCATCTCGCCGGGTCCCGACCCGAGCCGCCCGGCCCAGGCCGGCACCGCCAGACTTCTGCGTGCGGGGAGGGCCGCCTGCCTGGCCTTGCTCCTCGCCTGTTTCAGTTCGTCGACGCGGTCGCGGGCGGCCTCCAGCCGTTTGGAGATCTCCGCTTTCTCCTGCTCGATCCGTTTGGTCTGTTCGAGCTGTTCCTCGACGGCCCGCTGTGCCGCGTCCTTCGCCTGTCGCACCTCGTCGGCGCTGCGCGACTGCTCGGAGTAGGCACGGGCCGCCTGTTCTCGGAGGATCTCGAAGACCTGTTGCGCGTCTTTCAGCCGTTGCAGCGAGGCGGTCCGTTCGTCGCCGAGTTGCGTCAGCACGCTGGCTCTTCGCAGGAAGCCGTGCACGTCGCCGAGACCGCCGAGCATGGCCGCGGCGGACGGTGACAGCCGCACCCCGCCGTACCCCTCGGCCACTCTCGCCGCCACCTCGCCGCGCAGCTCCGCGACCTGGTCGGCCGCCTGGCGGACCCGCCGCGCCGACTGCTCGTACGCGGAACGCGCCTGCTCAAGCTGGACGAGTTGCCCGTTGTACGCCTCCACGAGCCGCTCGGCCTCGGTGTTCAGCGCCTCCCGGCGGGCCTGCGCGACCGCGAGGTCCGCCTCGGCCTTGCCCAGTTCCTTTACGCGCTCCTGCACCTGCTGGCGTGCCTTGGCGACGTCCTTGGCGGACGGCTTCGGATCGGCTCCCGCCGGGGCTCCGAAGGTCAGGACGAGACTTGACCCGAGCCCGGCGACCAGCCCCGATGCTCTGAGGAGTGGCAATTCCTTCCCCTTCCCTGCTCCACTCCCCTCACTTCCCGTCGACTACTCTCCGTACACATCTAAGCTACGTCCAGTAATCAACCTATGTGGTAGGTCGTCCCGTTTAGGCAGGGAAAGAACGGGCCGACGTCTCGGGGCCTGTGAGCGGCCCCTACACCGCCTCGCGGACGGTCCGGCCCGGAGCGGATCCGCCCCCGGGCCCTCCGGGCCCGCCGGAGCTTCCGGCCGCGGGGTCGCCGGACGTGCCACGGCGCTCCGGCCCGCGTTCGGAGCCGCCGTCCCGGGTTCCATCGGGTACGCCCGGCAGGGAGCCGTCCCGGCCGAGGCGGTCGGGCCCAGGACCGTCGCGGCGTGAGCCGTCGCGGCCGTCGCGGCCGGGGTCGCCGGGCCGGACGTGCCGCGGCGGGCCGCCGTATCCGGCGCCCTGCCTCCCGTCGCCTCCGGCGCCCTCTGCTCGTCGGCCGCCTCCGGCACCTTGTGCTCGCGCGCCGCCTCCTGGGCCGTGCGCCTCGCGCCTCCCGCCGTATCCGCCGCGCCCGGGCGGTACGGCCGAGGGCCCGCCGTCATCGCCCGAGGGCCTGCGGGAGGGCGCGGGAGTCGGCGGGCACTCCCGGTGAGGACGGGGATGGTGCTGGTGGTCACGCCAGGGCGGACGGTGTCCCGGCCAGTGCGCCGGCGGCGGTCCGCCACGGGGCGGCCAGCCCGATCCGGGGTGGCCGGGCCAGTGCCCACCGGAACCCGGCCCCTCGGAGCCGGGCCCGCCGGAACCCGGGTCATCGGAGCCGGACCCGCCGGGGCTGGGCTCCTCGCCCGGCTCAGTGCCTGGGGTTCCGGGGGTGATGGTCGGCGTGGGTGTCGGGCCGGACGGTGAGGCACCCGGCCCCTGTGAGGACGGCGCGCCCGTGGGGTGCCCGGACGGCTTCCCGTGCGGCGCGGGGTGGTGCGGCCGGCCGGCCGTGGGCGGCACGGGAGCGGGCAGGGGCGCGGGGCGCGGCAGGGCGACCGGCCTCGCGGAAACCACGGGCACGACCGGCTCGGCCAGATCCCGGGAGACCGGAGGCACCGGCGAGCGCCCGCCGACCCCGTCGGCCTCGTCCTGAGACCCCTCGGGGGAGGTGGTGCCGCCGGACGGGCTGGCGGGGGCCTCGGCCGTGGGGAGCCGTCGCGGGGCGAACGTGTCGGCGGCCTGCTCGCGCAGGTCCCCGGCGAACTGGGCGAACACGAGCGCGATCGTCGCCACCGCCGCCAGGGCGGCCACGGCGCCCGCCACCGCCTGCGCCAGCCTGCCCTCGCGGCGGCCCGCCCTCGGGAAGCCCGCGGTGTTGAGCCCGCCCACGCGCTTGGCGACGTACCGCCGATAGGGGACGAGTTCGGGATCGATGAAGCTGCTGAGCACCCGCACCCGCAGCGTCTCCGGCAGGGCGATCTGGGGGAGCAGGCCGAATACCTTGGCCGGCGAGATCTGCCGGACGCGCTGGCGCCCGCAGGTCTCGCACCGGGCGAGGTGCCGAGTGAGCTGGGCCCGCGTCTGCGGGGTGAGTTCTCCCGTGAAGCCCGCGAGGATGGCGGACGCCCGCTCGCAGTCGTGGGTGGCACGCCTGGCCAGGATCTCGACGGTCACCGTCTCACGCAGGCGTTCCGTGGCCGCGTCGAGGAGCGCCTCGGCGTACCGCTCGCCCGTACCGAGCACGGCGGCCAGGTCCAGGCCGGTCATCCCGTGCCGGGCCACCAGTTCGAGCACCTCACGGTCCTCGGCCGACAGCGCCCCCACGGCACTGCTCGCGACGAGGCGCAGGTCGGCCTCGGCGCCTTCGGCCGTGACGCCGGGGAAGGGCACGGTCGCGACGGGGACCGGCCCGGGGTCCGGCCCGCCCTCCTCCCCTGGCGTGCGGCGGCGCATGCACTCGCCACGGGCCAGGGCGTACAGCCAGGGGCGGAACCTGTCCGGGTCGGCCAGCGAGCCGACGAGGGCCTCCGCGGCGATCAGCGTGTCGCGCAGCGCGACCTGGGCGGCGTCGGGCCCGGCCAGCAACGTGCGGCAGTATCGGTAAAGATTGCCCGCATAAGTGTCATAAAGGGCGGCCAGCGCTCCCGGATCCCGGGCCCGCAACGCCTCGACCAGGACGCCATCATTCATATAACTGAGAGTAAATGCTCAGTAACTCGCCGCTCCACCCGTTCGGGCGAAGTCACGTCCTACCTCGTCGGCTTTTACACTTCGCCATCCAGTTAATTTGCCGGAATTTTCCGCTATATCGCGCGACTAATCATGAAAAACCCCGGCTCCCGATACAGGACGCCGTGTGGAGGCCCGTCACTCCCTCGCGGTCATTCCCACCTCGGCGCAGCCGCGCGTGAGCGCGTCGAGGCCGAAGGCGTCCACGGGCCCGAGGGCACCGGTGCCGCGCACCCCCTCGGCCAGCGCCGTCGTCGCCGCCCAGGCCAGCACACCGGCCGTGAACTCGTACGGGTCGCCTCCGGCGAGGTCGACGGCGGCCAGGCGGCGGCCTTCCGCGTCGTACGCCTCGGCGACGATGCGCGACGACACGCCCGCCCCGGCCGGCGCGCCGCCCCCGCCCGTACGGAGCACCCGGTCGGCCAGCGCCTCGGTCGCCCGCCGGATCCCCGGCAGCGCGGCGATGGTGGGGGTCGCCTTGGCCAGCACGCCCGCGACCCTCGTCAGCCCGCCCAGCCAGCCGAGGTAGACGTTCACCTCGCGGAGGCCGGGATGCGCGGGCGGCAGCGTGAAGTGCTCGGAGGCGCCGATGGACAGGCCGTGCCGCACACGGCCGTCCACGAGGAACTTGCGGGTGCGGCCGTGCTCGGGGACGATACGGCCCTCGCGGAAGCCGTACATCGGTTCGAGGATCATTCCCAGCGCCGAGGCGCGGGTCCCGGCGCTCGCGCGCCGCGCCATGCCACCCTCCACGAAGTAGCCGACGTCCACGCGTACGGCCCCCGGCCCCGCCTTGTGCAGGGCCAGGGCCGCGGCGAGGTTGCCGGGCACGTAGTCGTACCCGAAGGCGGTGATCAGGGCCGCGCCCCGGGCCGCCGCGGCGGGGCCGTACCGCTGGAAGATCCGCTTGATGAACGTGGGCTCTCCGGTGGTGTCGAGGTAGACCGCGCCCGCCTCGGTGGCGGCGGCGACCGCGGCCTCTCCCCACCTGACGAACGGGCCGACGGTCGAGATCAGCACGTCGCCCGGCGCGACGATCCGCCGTACGGACTCGGGGCGCCCGACGTCGGCGACCGCGGTGGGCAGGTCGCCGCCCAGCGAGTCGGCGAGGGCGGTGAGCCGCGTCTGGTCCCGCCCGGCCAGCAACGGCCGGGCCCCGCGTGCGGTGAGCGCCTCGGCGGTGAGCCTGCCGGTGAAGCCGGTGGCTCCGAACAGCACGATCCTCGGGGTGGCCATCCCGCTACGGTAACCCGCCCGTCCTGTCAAGATCGGCAGTGGGCCGCTCACTGGCGCCGGTCGTTGGGCGGCGGATACCCGCGGTCCTTGACGAAAGGCTCCGTCGTCGGCGCGACCGTGTGCAGCGGAACGGCCCCGGCCTGGGCCAGATCCTCGTACGTCTTGGCGGTCGAGCCCCAGGTCGTGGCCTGCACGTCGGTCGCGGCGACCGGCCCGCGCACGCCCTCGACGGTGATGACGAACCTGCGCTTGGCCCCCGGCCGTACGTCATCCACGTACGACGTGGCCCCGCCGACGAGCTTGCCCGCCGCGTCACGCAGCAGGGCCGTGACGGCGAGGCCGCCGGCGGGCTTGCGGAACGGGTCGAGCACGTAGCCGGTGACGAGGTAGGACCCGTTCGTCAGCTTGTCGCTGCGGACGTCCGAGATCGGGAACTTGAGGAACGCCGAAGGGGCGCGCGGGATGGACCGCCACGAGGCGGGGCGATAGTCGATCTTCACGCGAACCGGCTGGGCGGCGCTCGCGACCTGGCCGCCGAAGGCCAGCGGGCGGCCGGGCGGCACCGCGTCCAGCGGCTGCTCCAGGTGGACGACCTCCTTGCCCGCGGCGTCCACCGCCGTGATCACGGCGACCGCGTTCTCCCCGAAGTGCCAGCGGTTGGGGTTGCTCAGCACCCCCGCCCAGGTCACCGCGTATCCGGTCCCCGAGCGCACGATCGAGGACACCTGCTCCTTGAGGGCCAGCGGTTGCGGGCCCTCCTGCTTGTCTTCCCTCGCGCACGACGCCATCGCCAGCGCGGCGAGGGCGAGTGCGACGGTCATGTGGCAACGTCGCGTCACTTAGCCGTCATAACCGCTGAATCGGACGCCGCCTCCGGGACACGCGCGCTCCCGCCGGTATCTTTACCGGCCGTCTATCGCGGGCGGACCACGCGTGTCTCGTCCCAGACCGGCTCGGGCGACTCGTACACCCGCCCGTCGGAGCCGAAGACCAGGTAGCGGTCGAAGTCCGCGGCGAACCAGCGGTCGTGCGTCACCGCCAGCACGGTGCCCTCGAAGGCGTCCAGTCCCTGCTGCAGGGCCTCGGCGCTGGCCAGGTCGAGGTTGTCGGTCGGCTCGTCGAGCAGCAGCAGCGTGGCGCCCGACAGTTCGAGCAGCAGGATCTGCAGGCGGGCCTGCTGGCCACCCGACAGCGTCTCGAACCGCTGCTCGGCGACCCGGCCGGCGAGTTCGTAGCGGGCCAGCGCCTTCATCGCCTCGTTCTTCAGCCGGGCGTGCTCGGTCATGACGATCTCGCAGGGCGTACGGCCGAGCAGTTCGGGCCGGGCGTGGGTCTGGGCGAAGTGCCCGGGGACGACCCGCGCGCCGAGTTTGACCGTCCCGGTGTGCCGTACGCCCTCTCCCGCGAGCAGCCGCAGGAAGTGTGACTTGCCGGAGCCGTTCGAGCCGAGCACGGCGACCCGCTCGCCGTACCAGACCTCCAGGTCGAAGGGCTTCATGAGGCCGGTCAGCTCCAGCCCCTCGCACATCACCGCACGCTTGCCGGTGCGTCCGCCGCGCAGCCGCATGCTGATGACCTGCTCCTTCGGCGCGAGCTCCGGCGGCCCGGCCTCCTCGAACCGGCGCAGCCGCGTCTGCGCCGCGTGGTAGGCGGGGGCCATGCCGTCGTTGTAGGTGGCCTTCTGCTTGAGCATGACCACCAGGCGCTTGAGCTTGGCGTGCTCCTCGTCCCAGCGCCTGCGCAGCTCGTCGAGCCGCTCGTTGCGCTCCCGCCGCGCCTCGGCGTACGTCGCGAAGCCGCCGCCGTGGATCCAGACGTTGCCGGACTCGACCGTGACGATCCGGTCGGCGGCGTTGGCGAGAAGCTGGCGGTCGTGGGAGACCAGCAGCACGGTCTTGGGCGTCTCGCGCAGCGCCGTCTCCAGCCACACCTTGCCCGGCACGTCGAGGTAGTTGTCGGGCTCGTCGAGCAGCAGCACCTGGTCGGGCCCGCGCAGCAGCGCCTCCAGCACCAGCCTCTTCTGCTCGCCTCCGGACAGCGTGGCGACCTCGCGATACTTCACCCTGTCGTACGGCGTGCCGAGGGCGGCCATCGCGCAGGCGTCCCAGAGCACCTCGATGTCGTAGCCCCCGGCGTCGGTGTAGTCGGTGATCGCCTGGGCGTACCGCATCTGGGTCTTCTCGTCGTCCCGCTCCATCATCGCGAGCTCGGCGGCGTCGAGCCGTTCGGCCGCCGTCCTGACCCGTTCGGGCGCGACGCTGAGCAGCAGGTCCTGGACCGTACGGCCGTCCCGGATGTTGCCGACGAACTGCCGCATCACACCGAGACCGCCCGAATGGGCCACCGTGCCCTCGACCGGCTGGAGATCGCCCGCGATCATCCGCAGCAGGGTCGTCTTGCCCGCGCCGTTCGGGCCGACCAGGGCCGCCTTGACGCCCTCCCCCACCCGGAACGAGACGTCGTTCAGGAGCATCCTGCCGTCCGGCAGCACATGCGTCAGATGCCCGACCTCGACATGACCCACTTGACGCCCCTTCCGGATTTCCCGGAGAGGCTACCTGCCGCCCACCACACCGGGCACGCCATTTTTCCGCCGTCACGACGGCCTGCGGGCCGGAACATCGGCATCGTGAACCATTCCGGGGGCGGCCGGTAATGACGGGCGACCGTACCCGCCGTCGCGAGAGGCGACTGATGAAGGGGCCCACCATTCATGCCGGAACCCGTCACGGCCGTTGACGCCGCGGACATGACGCTGATCCAGCGGTCGATGCGGCAGCCCGAGGTCTTCGCCGTGCTCTTCGACCGGCACGCGCCCTCCCTGCACCGGTACGCCGCCCGACGCCTGGGGCCGGACAGCGCCGAGGACGTGGTGTCCGAGACGTTCCTCGCCGCGTTCCAGAGCCGGCATCGCTACGACGTCCGGCACGCCGACGCCCGTCCATGGCTGTACGGCATCGCCTCCAACGTCATCGGCAAGCGCCGGCGCAGCGAGATGACCCTCTATCGGGCGTACGTCCGCAGCGACGTCCATCCCGCCGCCGTGTCCGGCGGCCTGGTGGAGGACGAAGTGACGACGTTGGCGGTGAACCGGCCGCTCGCGGCCGCGCTCGCCGCGCTCAGACCGGGCGACCGTCACGTGCTGCTGCTCGTCGCCTGGGACCGGGATGCAGGTCACCGGCACGGAGGAGCGCTGGATCCCGGCCGGCGGCACCGGCCCCTGGCTCAGCCGGGAACGGCAGATCGGCGCGGCTCCGGCTCCGGGCATCGCACTGCCCAGCCCGCGACCACAGCGCGGTGGCGATCCGCGACAGGACGAGGTCGTTCACGACCGGGCCCCTGAGCAAGGCGCACGTCGACCGCACCTACCGCTACATGGTCACCAAGGGCGTGGATCCCAAGGGGCTGCGCAGGGAGCTCGAACGGGACAGGAAGCCGAGGACGGTGACGACGCGTACGCCGAAGGGGGCGGTGATCGACTCCGCGGCCGTCGTCGGGGTGGACGTCGCACAGGACCTGCCCTCTCTCGCGCCGAGCCCCTCCCACGTCAAGGTGCCCTGCTGAGGGTTCGCCCCGCCTCGTACGGGAAGCATGCGGCGGGGACGCGAGAGGAGGCGGGCGATGCCGCGTGGGGAGCCTTCTGTGGCCGCTTCGGGCGAGTGGCGGGACGAGGACGGCGTACGCAAGCCCGCGGGCGAGGCGCACGCCTGGTGGCCCGGCACCAACCAGACCGTGTGCGGGCTCGCGCTCAGCCGGTCGCGGCTGCACCGGTTCCACCATGTCCCGTGGCCGGACGCGTTCCCGGAATCGGGCGGGGCGGCCGACGAGGTGCGGAGGGTGTGTCCCCGCTGCCGGGCCGCGACGGGGAAGGGCCAGGGCCGGCTCTGGCAGCGCACCTCGCCCCGGCCCTGAAATCTGGCCCTGAGATCCGGCCCTGGGATCTGGTGTCCGATCTTTTCCACAGTCCCGGAATCTCTTGACCTGGTGGCGAATCGCCCGGAAATAGCCTGGCCTTTCAGGGGATTTCCGAGTCAAAGGGGCCGGATATGTCAACAGATCCGATCCTCGACTGCCCGCTCGACCAGGTCCCGGAGGGCCCGGAGTTCATCGAGGCCGCCATGCGGTGGCATTTCAGTCCCGAGACCGGCTCGCCGTACTGGCTGGAACGGGCGAAGACGCTCGACTTCGACCCGCGTGAGGACGTGCGCACCTTCGAGGACCTGCGCCGGTTCCCCAATGTGGCCAACGAACTGCGTGACGTCCGGGTGGAGGACCTGATCCCCCGGGGGTACGGCCCGGACGCGGACGTGATCGGCGTGTACGAGAGCGGCGGCACGACCGGGCCACCCAAGCGCGTCGTGCTGCTGCGGGACTGGATGGAACGGCTGATGCACCGGACCGAGCAGGACCTTCAGGCGAGGGGCTACCCGGAGAGCGGCCACTGGCTGTCGCTCGGGCCGACCGGGCCGCACGTCTTCGGCGAACTGGTCCGCTGGCAGGCCGCGCGGCGGGGCGGCATCCGGTTCACGGTCGACATGGACCCCCGGTGGGTGAAGAGGTGCATCGCCGAGGGCCGCGGCGACGAGGCCGAACGCTACGCCGAGCACCTGATCGACCAGAGCACCTACATCCTGGAGACCCAGGACGTGCGGGTCCTGGTGACCACGCCGCCGCTGCTGACCCGGCTTGCCCGCAGGAACGCGCTCGTCGATTTGATCAACTCGAAGATCGCCGCGATCAGCTGGGGCGGCGCGCACATGGACCCCGACACCCGCTACCTGCTCCGCACCGAGGTCTTCCCGAACGTCAAGCTGTACGGCACGTACGGCAGCACGATGATCCTCGGCGGGCTGGGCGAGCGTGTCACGCCGCCGGAGGAGGACCTCGTCGTCTTCGACACGTTCTCGCCCTACATCACGTTCTCGGTGGTGGACCAGGAGACCGGGGAGGCCGTCCGGTACGGCGACCGCGGCCAGGTGGTGATGCACCATGTCAGCAAGAGCTTCCTGCTGCCCAACAACCTCGAACGCGACCTGGCCACCCGCGTGGCGCCGCCGCCGGGGCAGATGGGCGACTCCGTCGCCGACGTCGGCCCGCTCACCACCTTCGAGAACGAAACGGTCATCGAGGGGGTGTACTGATGGACGAGCTGATCCGGCTCGACGCGCTGGGCGCGGGCGGGCCCTACCACAGCCGCAGCCGGTCGACGATCAGGGAGCTGACCGGGACGCCGGTCGCCGAGCTGAGCCTGGTGCCGCGGCTGTTCGTCCAGCGGACGATGGCGGCCCTGCGCGAGGCGCGAACCCTGCCGGCCCACGAGCGGGCGACGGCCCTCGCCCGGGCGGGACGGCTCTTCGCGACCGGTGTGGTGGACGGCATCCCGGCGGAGGAATACCGGCACATCGTCAGCCGCGTCTCGGGGATGCCGATCACCGTGGTCCGCTCGGCGACCGCGGGCATCGGCCGGCGCGCCGGAGAGGCGTACCGCACCACCCGGTACGCCCGTCCCGAGGGGGCGGTGGACGACTGGCGCGACCCGCTCACCCGCAACGGCCAGGCGGTCTGGACGCGGCGCGGCGACGTCTTCGCCGTGCACGCCGCGGGCAACCACCCGGGCGTGCACACGTTGTGGCTGGAGGCCCTGGCGCTCGGCTACCGGGTCGCGGTGCGCCCCTCGCGGCGCGAGCCGTTCACCCCGCACCGCCTGATCACGGCGCTGCGGGAGTCGGGGTTCGGCGACGACCAGGTGGTGCTCCTGCCGACCGACTACGCGGTGGCCGACGACATCATCCGCGACGCGGACCTCGCCATGGTGTACGGCGGCGAGGAGGTCGTGAACAAGTACGGCAACGACGTCAGGGTGCTGCCGCAGGGCCCGGGACGGTCCAAGATCCTTCTCACCGGGCACGACTGGGAGTCCCACCTCGGCACGATCGTGGAGTCGGTCAGCGCCTTCGGGGGGACGGCCTGTGTGAACACCACCGCCGTCTTCGTGGAGGGCGATCCCGCACCGGTGGCCGATGCCGTCGCGGAACGGCTCTCGGCGATCCCGAGCCTGCCGCCGGAGGACGACGGCGCGGTGCTGCCCGTCCAGCCGGTCGCGGACGCGCACGCGATCGAGAAGTACCTGCTTGACCACGTGAACGGCGCGACGCCCGTGCTCGGCGGCGACGGCGTGGTGGACGACCTGGGCGACGGCAGCGGGGTCCTGCGACCGGCCGTCTTCCGGGTGGACCGGCCGGACGCGCCCCAGACGGGCATCGAGCTGTCGTTCCCCTGTGTGTGGTTCGCGCCGTGGAGTCGCGCGGACGGCATAGAGCCGCTGCGGAACACGCTCGTGCTGACCGCCGTCACCGAGGACGACGGGCTGGTCGACCGCCTGGTGGAGGACCCGTCGATCAGGAACGTCTACCTGGGGGACACCCCCACGTATCTGATGCCGCCGTGGGTTCCGCACGACGCCTACCTGGGCGAGTTCCTCATGCGTACGAAAGGCGTCATCCGCACTTAACCAATTGAAAAAGGCCCAGTAGATTCTGGGCCATGCGCGGGACAAGACGTTGGCGGCGCCGCCTGCTGTGGACGCTCGCCGTCGTCGTGGTGCTCGCGGTGGCCGCCGTCGGCGGCGCGGGCTGGTACTACTCCGGCCTGGTCATCGACCCCGTCCACACCTCCGGCTATCCCCTGGAGGTGACGGCCGTCGGCGGCGACCAGGTCACGATCAAGGGCGGCGCCGACACGGACGCCCCCGGCACGTACGGCCTGACCTGGGCGGACGGCAACGCACTGCTGGGCCAGGTGATCGCGACCGGGGCCGGCACGGTGACCAGGAAGGTCACCGAGATCGTCCACGGCGAGCTGCGGCCCGGGGTGCACGCCTACCTCGACCGCTGGCTGTGGGGCCACGCGACCCCGGCCGCCGCCGGCGTGCCGTACACGGACGTGAAGATCCCCTCGCCGCTCGGCGCCTTCCCCGGCTGGCGGACCGAGGGCACCTCGACGACCTGGGTGATCGCCGTACACGGCCGCAACGGCGGCCCGGCGGAGGCCCTGCGCGTGCTGCCGGTTTTCCACAGCCTGGGGATGCCGGTGCTGGGCATCACCTACCGCAACGACGAGGACGCCCCGGCGAGCCCGGACGGCAAGTTCCACCTCGGCGCCACCGAGTGGCAGGACGTGGCGTCCGCCATCGCGTACGCCAAGAGCCAGGGCGCGACCGGGATCGTGCTGTACGGCTGGTCGATGGGCGGGGGCATCGTGCCGATGGCCGTGCGCAACCTGCCCGGCGAGCCGATCAAGGCCATGATCCTGGACAGCCCGGTCATCGACTGGCGGGCGCCGATCGCCCTCGGGGCCGAGCAGATGGGCGTGCCCGGCTTCCTCGTGTCGGTGGGCGAATGGGTCATCGAACGGCGCACCGGCGTGTCGTTCGACGACCTCGACCACCTGCGGCACGCCCGCGAGTTCAGGATCCCCACGCTGGTCTTCGTGGACGACGACGACGCGACCGTGCCGACCCCCCCGGCGCTGCGGTTCGCCGAGGCCCGCCCCGACATCGTCAGGCTCGTACGGACGAACGGAGGCGGGCACACGGGCTCCTGGAACGCCGACCCCGGGCGTTACGAGCGGGAGTTGAAGGAGTTCGTCTCGTCGATCAGCTCGGGATGACGACGGTCATCGAGCTGCCGACCAGGGTGAAGCCGAGCCGTTCGTACACGCGTCTGGCCGGGTTGCCCTCGGACACGACCAGGCCCAGCCGCTCCCATCCGTCGGCCGCGGCCCTGTCCCGTACGGCCGCCAGCATGCGCGTGCCGAGGCCGGAGGGCGTGCGGGCGGGGTGGCGGAAGACCTCGACCGCCCAGGGCCGGCCGTGGAAGAGGGTGACCACCACGCCGCCGGCCACCACGTCGTCCCGGTCCACGGCGAGCCGGCTGCAGGGCAGGATCTCCCCGGTCACCTGTCCCTTCAGCAGCGGGGTGAGGAGGTCGCGCAGCGCGGTGGCGTCGTCCACGTTCCGGTGGTCGGGGTGACCCGGCGGATAGGCCGCCCGCCACGCCGCGAACACCTCCTCCGGAGACCGGTCGCAGGGCACGAACCGGAAGTCCTCGGGCGCCCCGGCCTCGGCGGGAGGCGCCGTACGCAGCTCACAGGTCATCTCGTGGGCGTGCCGCCGCACGCGGGCGCCGCGCGCGACGAGCGCCTCGCCCAGGTCCACCGGCCCCGCCACCGCCCAGCCCGGCAGCTTCGCCATGATCGCATCGACCGCGCCCGGGCCCAGGACCTCGACCAGGTCGGCGCACGGCAGCCCATACCGCTGGTCCTCGACATAACTGAAGGCAGGGGCGCCGTCCGCCCCGGCCAGAATCACTCGCTCCACAGAAGGGAGGCTTCCGCAGCCCGCAACGCCGGGCAACACGTTTTTCGCCCCGCGCACGCGGGATCCTCCGGAGAAAACGGCGGCCACGGCCCTTTTTCCATTCATCCATACATTTCGATCTTCCTGTGGATAAGGTGCCTCTGGTTTTGTCGGGCGGACCGGGAGTGGCGTCATGTGGCGATCACGAGGTTTCTGGCTGTGGGTGACCGCGACCGTGATGACGCTGCTGCCCCTGATGCCGTGGGCGTTTACGTACGGGGAGCTGTCCTTCGGATTCACGACGTTCGTCGACGTCCCGTCCTGTCCCGCCTTCGAATTCCAGACGACGTTGTTCTCCGCTCCGGTCATGGCGTACCTGCTCTGGTCGCACGTCGTCGCCGTCCCTCTCGCCTTCGCGCTCTGGCTGGTGACGCGCAGCGGGCTCCCGAGCCGGGTGACGGGCCGCGTCGTCGCCTGCCAAGGGCTGCTCCTGGCGCTCGTGAACCCGGCGCTCGTCGCGTACGACCTGTTCACGGCCGGCTCCGGGTGCTGGAGGCAGTGGGAGCCGATGGCCGTGTGGAACCTGGGCGTGAGCGCCTGCGACGTGGTCGCCGCCGCCCTGATCCTGTCGGCCGTCCGGCCCGCCTGGTCCCGCCCCCGCGTCCGGCTGCGCCGTACGGCCGGGGGACTCGCGGTGTGCTGCCTCCTGCTGACCGTGCCCGTGGCGGACCGGGGAGCCGACGACCGCTACACCGGCCTCGACGTGGTCATGCGCCTGTACGCCGACCTCCCGCCGACGGACTCCCCGGCCGCCGGGTCCGGCAGGGATCTCGAGACGGAGCGGCTGCTCGCCATCGCGGCCGAGAAGGCCGCGGAGGAGGCCGGAGAGAACGAGGGCACGGCCCTGAGCCTCGGCGATGACCTCGACGAAGCCGGAGACGAGAGCGGACACGAGGGCGGGTTCGCCGCGGAGCCCGATTGCGACCCGTGGACTGTGATCCACCAGTCGTACGGCGACACCGCGCCCCGCGACCGCGAACTCGCCTTCCTCTGCATGGCGCGGGACGTCGCGGGGTACGCCCCGCGGCTCGTGGGGCTGCCCGATCGGGAGCTGCTGTCCTTCGGCCGGGCGTTGTGCGGCGTCGCCGGGCGGCCCTCCACCGAGCCGCGCGTCCGCACCCTGCTCGACCAGGCCGGGGCGTACGACTGGAGCTACCAGCTCGCGGAGGCGCTGGTGTTCCTGTGTCCGGACGCGGTCGCCCGGAAGTGGCCCGACCTCGTGCTGTCGGAGGCCGAGGCGCAGCGGAAGGAGGACGAGTATCAGACGCGGATGACCGCCCGTTGCGCGGACCCTGCCCGCCGCCTGCGGGCGGTGCGGCAAGCGACCACCGCCCTTCACGTGGGTGAGGGCGGCGGCTATCTGGTCGACGGCGGCACGGGCCGGTCCGGCGAGGAGCGGCCGCGCAGTCTGGCCCGCGCGTTCGACGACGTCATCGACTGGCTGACCACGACCGCCGTCTCGGTGGGCACCGCCGTGGACAACTACCCGATCTGCCTGACAGTCAAGGCGCTGCGCCAGGCTCCCCGCGTGCGGCTGCCGGGCTGGGACACGGTCGTCGAGACCGGCGTCGACAGCCCGGCCGGCACGCTCGAACTCCTCGGAGAGGACAGCACCCCACTGCCGAACCTCGCCTCCGCCGGGCCCGGCCGCTACCGCGTCCGCATCTACCTGCGGAAACAGGAGGAGGCGATGACGTACGAGTCCGATGGCCCGGTCGAGGAGCACCTGGTCCTCGTCTTCCCCGGCACGTCCGGAAAGACCGTCTTCCTCCGGGACTGAGGAGTGTTGAGCGGCGGGCGCCGGAGATCGGCTCGGAAAAAGATGGCGTGGCCCGGGAACAACGAGTGCGGACACGTGGTTGGATGAAGCGTGGCCGGTGTGCAGGTGTCCCCGGGCCTCACCTAATTTGCCTTCGCGGACTACCGTTCGGCTGGAGCCGCGTTGTGCCTTTCGCCGAGAGGCGACCCGGCACCGGCACCACACGTGCGGGACCCCGGCAGGAGATCCTCCTGCCGGGGTCCTGGCGTCTGTCCTGGAGTGAACCGTTCACCCCCCAGGCCGGCTGACCCTGCGGATATCACCTGTCTTACCCTTTGCGTCCACTTTTGTCGGTGACGGGTGACAAGATGCGTCCGTGCCTGATCTGGATCCCCAGTCGATCGCCTCCTACTGGGACGCGGAGGCAGACACCTTCGACGACGAAGCCGACCACGGGCTTCGCGACCTCCGGGTGCGCGCGGCCTGGGCGGGACGGCTACGGTCCTGGATGCCGCGGCCTCCCACCGACGTCCTCGACCTGGGTTGCGGCACCGGTTCGCTGACGCTGCTGCTGGCCGAGCAGGGACACCGGCCGGTGGGCGTGGATCTGTCCCCCAGGATGGCCGAGGCGGCCCAGCGCAAGCTCGCCGCGGCGGGCTTCGCCGCGCCCGTCCTCACCGGCGACGCGAGCGACCCGCCGGCCGCCGCCGGAACCTCCTTCGACGTCGTCCTGGCCCGGCACCTGCTGTGGACCCTGCCCGCGCCGGAACGCGCGTTGCGCACCTGGATGAGTCTGCTGCGCCCGCACGGCCGACTGATCCTCATCGAGGGCAACTGGCAGGCCTCCGGGGACGGCCCGCCGTACGTGCCGGGCGCGGGCTCCCTGCCCTGGCTCGGCGGGGTGAGCGCCGGGCCCCTCGTCGAGGTGCTGCGGCCGTACGCCGCGGACATGCGGGTGGAGCCGCTGACCGACCCCGTGCTGTGGGGCAAGCCCATTCACGACGAGCGGTACGCCGTCATCGCCCACCACTGAGCTGCGTATTCTGCGGAAAACGCGCAATGCCGAATCCGTAAACGTCTCGGCAATTAGTCGAAGCGCATTGTCCGCGGAATGCGGGGGCAAAACGGAGCCCGGTCATTGACGGCGTCATCGACAGCCACGCCCATCGGCATACATGAAATGCCACAGCGAACGGCCCGGGAGGGGTCAAATCGCCTGGACGGGCTCGGGCGGCGTGTGCCAACGATTGAGATACACCCGATCGCTGATCGGAGAGGAGTATCTCTATGCACGGCACTCGATTCTCATTACTGCTGGGTCCGGCAGTCCTGTCCGCCATCACGCTCTGGCCGGCCATCGCATCGGCCTCCACCGCCGCCCACCCGTCCGGCCTCGCCGCCGCGCTCAGCGCGCCGCGGGCCGAGGAGCCGGGCAGCAGCCTCGGCGAACAGTCGCAGGAGGCGAGTCAGCAGAGCGGACGCGCGTACGAGGAGGAGAGCGGGTACGGGCGGGAGAGCGCCCAGGAAGGTTCATCGAGCGAGGAGTCAAGCGGCCAGTCCGGGAGCAACATCGCCTACCACCACTCGCGGGCCTCGCTGCGCTCGTCATCACTGCGCTCGTCGCTGCGCGAGTCGTCGCTGCGCGAGCGGGCGTCGTACAGCCGTCCGATCAGCTACACGCGGACGATCACCTACCGGCGCCCGGTCACGCAGACGCGCATGGTGACCGAGAGCAGTCCGGTCACGTTCACCGGGCAGGTCACCTTCCGGCGCCCGGTTACCGAGAGGCGGATGGTCACCCGGATGCGTCCGGTCACCGAAACGCGTCAGGTGTCCTTCCAGCGCCCCGTGACCTACACGCGCATGGTCACCGAGAGCCGGCCGGTCACCCGCCTGGTGACCTACCAGCGGCCCATCACCCAGACCCGGTACGTCACCGAGTCGCGTCCGGTGACCAGGTACGTCACCTATCAGCGCCCGGTGGTGCGCTACGTCACCGAGACCCGGCCGGTCACCCGCCAGGTGACCTACCGGCGGCCCATCACCGAGACGCGGTTCGTCACCGAGAGCCGTCCGGTGACCGAGCGGGTCACCTTCCGGCGCCCGGTCACGGAGACGCGCTTCGTCACGGAAAGCCGTCCGGTCAGCTACACCCGGATGGTGCCGGAGACTCACGAGGTGAAGTCCACGCGCTTCGTCACCGAGAGCCGTCCGGTCAGCTACACGCGCATGATGACCTACCGGCGTCCGGTCACCGAGACGCGGTACGTCACCGAGTCACGGCAGATCACCAGCTACAGCCGGCCCATGATGCGCTCGTCCAGCGAGGGCTGCGGCCAGTGAGCCGGGAAGCGAGGTCCTGACATCCAGTAGTAGGGCCATGAGAGGCACGGGCGTTCCCGCCCGTGCCTCTCTCGTCGTCCGTACGCGCTCAACGTCCCCTGTTCCGGAAGCTGCATTGTCTATGCTCCTCCGCCGGCCGGGTCAGGTTGTCCCTCAGGCACCCCTCGTCGACGACGTTGGACACCCCGGGCAGGTCGCTCGCCGCCCTGGCCACGGCCAGGTGGTCGGCGCCGGGGGCGAGTTTCAGGCGGAAGGACTCCGGCATGTCCTCGGCCTTGGTCACCTCCAGCAGCCTGGGGTTCGTCTCGCTTCTGCGGAAGTTCTCGAACGCCGTCCGCCGGTCCTCGAACGTCACGATCTGCACGTCGCGGCGGGCCCGGAGAGCTCGCTCCATGTTCCCCTTCTCCCAGTCGGTGGTCGCGCCGCCCCTGCAGCGCGGGAAGGGGGAGTGATCCGTACAGAGGTAGACCGAGATGTCGACCCCATTGGACGAGGTTGCGCCGCCGCTCAGCGACGTCACGGCGAGGCCGGCCTCCCGAGGGTCTGGAGACGGCTCCGCGAGCCGTGCCATGCCCACGATCGTGCCGGCCACCGCGAGGGCCGCCGCGGCGATCGCGAGGCCGCGCGGCCGGGTGGTGCGTGGCGCGGGCAGCGCGTGGTCGAGGCCGTCGTCCGGCACCGTACGCGCGCGGGCCGCCATGGCGTCACGGAGCCGATCCTCGATGGTGCTCATTCGTCCTCTCCCAGTTCGCGGAGGAGTCGGGCCAGGGCCCTTGCGGTCGTGGATCTGACGGTGCTCTGCCCCACCCCCATGACCAGGGCGATCTCGGAGTCCGCCAGGTCGAGGTAGTAACGCAGCACCAGCGCCTCCCGCTGGCGCCGGGGCAGCCGGGCCAGCGCCAGCAGCACCTGCCTGCGGGACTCGCCGATGAGGACGGCGGTCTCCGCCGAGTCGGCGAGGTCGGTGACCCGCTGCGTGCGGCGCAGCATGACCGCACGGCGGCGCAGCACCGACCGCGACCCGTTGAGCACACAGGTCCGCAGATAGGCGAGCGTCAGATCCGGGGGCCGCCGCCGGCCGTGCAACCGGGCGAAGACGTCCTGCACCACGTCCTCCGCCGTCTCCAGGTCGCCGACGAGCAGCACCGCGAGCCGCACCAGGCCGACCCGGTGCTCGCGGTACAGCCCCGCCAGATCGGCCTCGGGAGGCGGTGCGGGCGGCGCGAGCGCCGTCAGCCGTAGGGATTCACGATCCATGCAGTGTGAACGCGCACCCCCGCCGATCCGCTGCTCGCGTCTTTGCGGCGATTCGCCGCTCGCGCGTTTCCGGCCCGGTAGGCGCTGAACTGAACTGAAGACCACGAAAGACGCTCGACTGGGATACCCCAGCCGAGCGTCTCGCTATGCTGCTCGCAGCCAGTAATTGATCATGTGTTGCGACGAGCCCTGGAATTCGCCTGGTCCGGAGGGGCCTCGTGACGTCGAAACCTCGCGTCACGCCTCACTGGCGTGCGCCGCCAGGACGCGCCAGCCGTACTCGTCGGTGTGCACCCACGTACGCGTGTAGCGCAGCCGGCCGGCGAACGGCTCGCCCGCGAAGGTGCCTTCGAGGGTGCCGAGGAAGCACGTGACTCCGGTCGTCCCCGAGACGACGACGGTGAGGTCCTCCTCGGCTACCTTCGTCATCACCTGCGTACGTGAGCGGTGGTTGTGGAGATCGAGCTGCTTGGCCTCAGTGTGCAGCCGGCCGTCCGGCGGTCCCGTGAAGACGAGCCGCTCGTCGAGCAGCCGGTCGAGCTCCTCCACGTCACCGATGAGCTGCGCCTTCTGCAGTCGCCGCTCGGCCTCGTACAGCTCGTCCAGAACAGTGCCTGCCATGGGAGTCCTCTCCGTCGTGGCGCGTCTTCGGCGACACAACGGTAGTCCCGGCGGCTCCCGGTTTCAGCAGGTCACTTTTCGATGCCCTGCTTGCTCCCGGGCGTGCAGTACGGGCAGAACGGCTCGCGCTGGACGCAGACCTTGACCGCGTCGCTGTCGTTGGCCGGGTCGAGGTCGAGCTCCTTGCCTCCGACGGTGGCGGTGTTGACCGTCTCCCCGACCGCGGTGGCCTTCGCGCGGACGACCAGCGTGGCCGTCGCGCCACTGGCCAGCGTCCCCACGGTCCACGTTCCGTCGGCGTACGTGCCGGTCGAGTGCGTGGACGACAGGAAGGCGAGGTTGGCCGGCAGGGCGTCCTTGACGGCGACGCCGGTAGCGTCGTTGGGCCCGGCGTTGGCGATCGTGACGCGGTAGGTGACGGTCTCGCCCACGGTGACCTCGGTCTTGTCCGCGGACTTGACCACGCTCAGGTCGACGGCCGGGTTGACCTCGGTGACGGTGTCACCGCTGGTGGAGGTCAGCGGCTCGGGCTCGGGGCCGAGCCGGTTCTCGTAGGCGACCGCGCCGCTGTTGACGACCTGCTTGCCCGCGACCGACCTGCCGACCTTGACCCGGAACTCCACGGTGGTGCCGTCCGGCAGGGTGGTGTCGTTGGCCAGCCGGCCCCCCGCCGTACCCGTGGCGCCGTCTCCCAGCCTGAAGGAGATCGCACCGGTGGCCGCGTCGAACTCGGCCTGGTCGTCGCCGGCCTGGTCGGTCATGGCGCCGCTGCCCGGGCCGCCCACGACGCGCAGCGAGCCGGGCACGTAGGTGGTCCCGGCCGGGACCTTGTCGGTGAGCCGGACGTTCTGCGCGACGTCGCCGCCCTTGTTGACGGCGGTCAGCCGGTAGGTGATCTCGGCGCCGACGTTCACCGGCCCCTGCGGGCTCGCGGACTTGGTGACCACGACGCACGGCGGGGTGCCGAAGAAGACGTCGTCGAGGAAGTTGCCGACCGACGCGTTGCCTCCGGCAGCGGAAATGGAACGGAAGGCGAACCTGGTGGTCGTCTGCCCGGC
Source organism: Microbispora sitophila (assembly GCF_014892245.1). Lineage (NCBI taxonomy): Bacteria > Bacillati > Actinomycetota > Actinomycetes > Streptosporangiales > Streptosporangiaceae > Microbispora > Microbispora sitophila. Next base: position 51,867 of record NZ_JADBGC010000039.1, read on the forward strand.
GGGCACGGTGTAGCTGCCGTGGTAGGTGCCCCACTTATCGGTGGCGTCGGACATGGTCCCCTGCTGGGCGGGACCCGAGGGGGCGCCGATGTCCAGCGCCATCTGGTCGCTGCCGAGACGCCCGCGGTGGGACAGCCGCCAGTACAGCTTCTGGCCTGGAGTGGTCGGACGGTCCTGGTAGAGAGTTGAGACCTGGTTGGCGTTCAGCTCCGCGAACTGCGCGCCCTCCACCGCCGGAACGTTCATCCGGGGGCTCCAGACTTCGATCATGTGGTCGGTGGCGGTCGTCCGCCAGCCCGGCACCGCGTTCGGGTTGTTCTGTGAGGCGTCGGGGAACGAAGCCCACGTCCCGGCGACGACGGGCTTCTCGAAACCGCCGTTGACCAGCGCCACCTGCTCGGGACACGACGCGGGGTTCGGCGCCGCGGCCCGCTGCGCCGCTGTGGCCGCGACCTCGGTACGAGCGGGCGCGGCGTCGGCGGGAACCGCTCCGGACAGCGTCAGGGGGACAGCCGCCGCCACCAGGGCGGCGACGGGGTAACACATCCTGCGGATGTGCCTCATCATGAACGTCCTCTCGTCGTGGCGTTTCACCAGGCCGTATGACCGGCGCTGGCACCGCAGGGAAGATTCGCCCGACGGGGACGAGAGGCGGGGCATGACACGTGCGGTCGTGCCAACAGTTGGCCGGATCTTGTTCTCTCCCGACCCTGCGCAAAGAAGATCTGGATCTAGGTCGAGGCGCTCGGCGGCCAGAACTGGACCAAGAACTGCTCCCGCGGATCCGCTCCGTCATCGGCCCGCGTGTACACCCGTACGTTCCACGGCCGCTCCGGCTCGCCGAGGAGCAGGAAGCCGTCGCTACGGGAGATCAGGGGCACGAGCTCACGTCCTGTCCAGGTCCGGCCGGAACTCGTGCACCACCTCGATGACGCCGGAGATGTGCGCGTTGAACTCGTCCAGTTCCTCGGCGGGAACCCACAGTTCGAGAATCGTCTCCCCGCCGACCTGCCGGATCGGATAGCGGGCCAGGAACTCTTCGGGCACGTGGAAGCGGGTCACGTAGCCCACCCCGTAGTGGGGCGCGTTCCAGTCGCGAGCGATTCGTATCGCGTAGTCCTCGTTCAGCACCGGATAGAAGATCGGCTGCTCGGGCAACCGCGGCGGCCACGCCCGCCACCCGGATCGCCTGACCAGTTCCAACTCCTCCGGGCCGGTCGGCCGCCATAAGGTCGTCAACTCGCCCGACATGATCATCCCTCCCGCGACCCCTCAACCTACCCGGCCGGATCATGAGAAGGCACGTGAAAATCCAGTGTGATGAACCGGGGCGGCAGGCAGCGCATTCAATGAGTCCTACGGGGCAATGGAGCTGCTGCCTCAAACGGCGGTGAGCAGTGCGTCGAGCGGCCGGGGCAGGACGTCCCTGCCGACCGCCGCCTCGACGAGCAGCCGTGCGTAGCGGAGTTTGCGGCGCGAGCCACTGCTCAGGAACCGCCGCATCTGCGCTTCGGGCTCCCGGCCACGCCAAACGGGCTGGCTCTGCAACGAGCGGAACGACCCGAGGTCGCCTTGCGAGTCGAAGAGCGCTTCGACCCCTGGCGTGCCCACGGCGCGGATCAGCTCGTCCTCCAGGTCCTTCACACATACGTAGAACCCGAGACGCTCCATGTCGACACGCGTGCGGGGTGAGCCGACATTGTTCGCGACCATCGCGCGCCGGAATATCTCCTCCTCATGCAGGTCGCACAGACCGGTGAGACGCACCCGGGTGTCCGGCGGGCCCAACCCCGTCAGGAAGCGGCCGATCGCGTGCGCCCCGCCGATCGGCACGATCACGACCCGCTCCGCCTCGAGATCCCGGCCGCGGCCCACCGCGGCGGTCTCCAGTGCGATCTGGTCGCTGGGGCCCTCGACGAGCACCACGGTCACCGCGTCGCCGACCTTCGCCAGGGCGCGTTCCATCGCCCGGATCGGGGCGGCAGGACCGCTCACGTAGCCGTCGAGCGCCCTGCGGGCGAGCTCACGGCGTTTGGCGACGTCCATGGTGATCCCCGATCGGTTGTGCCGGCAGCATGCGCCATGGCCGCATCATGGGTGACGCGCAAGGCGGCCGACAAGCGATTAACGAGGGCATGGCCGGCGATCGGACGAGACGTACGGACGGCGGGGACGGCTCAGCAGGCGGCGCGCACGGCCTCCCGCGCCGCGCGGGCGCGCTTCTCGTCGTACGGCCGGCCCAGCTCACGCGCGAGTTCGATGGTCCGGTCGAGCAGCGCCACCGCCTCGTCCCAGCGGCCCGCCGCGCGGCACGTCTCGGCGTAGGCGTGCAGGAAGTCGATCTCCAACTGCACCTCGGCCAGCGGTTCCAGCAGCTCGAAGGCCCGCCGGTGGTGTTCGAGCGCCTCCTCGGGTGAACCCGTGATCCGCAACGCGACACCGAGATAGTTGTGGCACCACGCCTGGTTGTGCTGGAGATTGTTCTGCTCGGACAGCTTCAACGCGTCATGCAGCGTTCGCAGCGACTCCGCCGGGTCGTCCGGCGCCAGCGCGAGACCGAGGGTGACCAGCCCGGTGATCTGTGCGGGCCCGTCCGCCAGGGCGACGGACGCCCGGGCGAGTTCGACGGCTTCACTACGCCGCCCGAGGTGCAGTGTCACCCACCCGTCGAAGGCCAGCGCCTGGGACTGCCCCATGGGGCGTCCCAGCTTCTCGAACAGCCGGCGTGCCCGCCGGAAGTGCGCCTGTGCCGCTTCGAGGTCGCCGAGATCCCGGCGCACGAAGCCGATGCGCAGCGCCAGGGCGGCTGCGATGTCGTCGTCCGCCCCTGACTGCTCGGCCAGTTCGTAGGCGGACAGCGCCTCGTTGAGGCGTCCGGCGGCGGCACGGGCGTAGCCGAGGTCCGCGAGCAGCGACGCCCGCTGCTGGTCGCGGCCGAGACGTGCCGCGGCGTCCGCGGCGGCGTCGAGCATGCGTGCCTGGTCGTCGGTTCCGCGGTGCCGGAAGAACCAGACCCGCATGGCCTGCGGCAGCTCGGCCACCACCTCGTCCATGCCGAGCCGTACGGCGGCGTCGAAGCAGGCGACCAGGTTGACGTACTCGAGGTCGAACCAGGCCATGGCCTTCGCCGGATCCCCCGGCGAGGGTTCCTTGCGGTGCGGCGAGGGCAGGGTCCGATCGTGGGCGACGGCCTGCGCCAGATAGTGCGTCAGAACCCGGCGCAGAGCCGCTTCGGCCCGTGGCTCCTCGTCGGCGGCGATGTCCGCCGCGTACTGCCGGATCAGATCGTGCATCCGGTAGCGCCCGGGCGAGGGCTCCTGCACCAGGTGGGCGTCGACCAGTTCCTCCAGCGCGGCGCCGGCCCGGTCGGACGGCATGTCGGTGAGCGCGCCCGCCACCGCCGCGTCGAAGTCGGCGCCCGGCAGCACGCCCAGCAGCCGGAACATACGACGCTGGACCGCGTCGAGCTGCTGCAGCGACATGCCGAAGGCGGAGTCGAAGCGGCTGGGGGTGGCGCGCAGCCGCTCGGCCAGCACCGCCACCGTCCAGCCCGGGCGGTGGCGAAGCCGCGCACCCGCCATCCGTAGCGCCAGCGGGAGTCCGCCGCACTGCCGCAGCACCTGGCTGACCGCTTCCTCTTCGGTGAGCGAGAGCCCGGCCGCCCGGCCGAACAGGTGCGCCGCCTCGCCGTCGGTCAGCGGCTCCAGGGACACCGGCGGCACTGCGTCCAGGCTGACCAGCCGGTGGCGGCTGGTGACCAGGACCGCGGACTTCCCCGCGCCGGGGAGCAGCGGGCGCACCTGCTCCGCGTCGACCGCGTTGTCGAGCACGACGAGAACCCGCCGGCGGGACAGCTCCGACCGCCAGAGCGCCGCGCGTTCCGCGGTGCCGGCCGGGGGATGCGTGACGTCCAGCGCGCCCAGCAGCCGGCCCAGCGCGGCGTGCGGCTCCAGTGGCTCCTGGCCCGGGGTGAAGCCCTGCAGGTCGAGGTAGAGCCCGCCGTCCGGATAGGCAGAAACGAGCCGATGGGCCACGTGCACGGCCAGGCTGGTCTTGCCCACGCCGGCCATACCGTCGATCGCGGCCGCGCCAGTGGCGCGCAGCAGCTCTTCGACCAGCGCGGACTCCGCTTCCCTGCCGGTGAAGTCGAACAGGTCGGCCGGCAGATCGTTGCGGCGCCGGACGGGCGCCGCGCCGGCTTCGGCCGCCTCGGCCCACAGCGCGCGCAGCGGCCGGGGATCGCGTCCCACGGCCCGGCACAGCGCCACGACGGCCTCCCACGGCGGCACGAGCTGGCCGGTCAGATACCTGGACAACGACGAGCTGCTCAGATCCGTCTGGCGGGCGAGTGCGCGCAGGCTGAGCCCGCTCAGCTCCTTGATCCGGACGAGCTGAGCCACCAGTCGTTCCTGGGGGCTGGACACGTGCAACACCGTACCCGTCCCGGCCCGCGCGGACGGATCGGCCATGCGTTCGCGCTGCTCAACCGGGTTCTCCGTGTCCCACGGTGTCCCACGGACCAGGCGGGCCCCGGCACGCCGGTGGTCAGATAACTCCTGTCGGAAACACCCGCGACGAAGGAGAAGCGATGTCGACCGAGCGCATGCCGAACCCGGCGGCCTTGATCCCCCAGGCGATGGAGGCCCTGATGGCGGTCAACAGGGCCGTCGCGGGTGCCGGACTGGACGGCAAGCTGCTGGCGCTGAGCCACCTGCGGGCCAGCCAGATCAACGGCTGTGCTCCGTGTGTGGCCGGGGGCGTCCACCAGGCCCAGCGGCACGGCGTGACCGCAGACCAGGTGCACGCCGTCGCCGCGTGGCGGGAGACGCCGTGGTTCAGCGACGAGGAGCGCGCCGCGCTGGCCCTGACCGAGGCCGTGACCCGGCTCGCCGACCAGGCGGACCCGGTGCCGGACCAGGTGTGGGACCTGGCCGCCACGCACTTCGACCAGAAGGAGCTGGCCGCACTGCTGCTCAACATCGCCATCGCCAACGCCTTCAACCGGCTCAACGTACCGACCCGCCAGCAGGCGGGCACGCGGTGACACCACCCCCGACCAGCACCGCCCGAAACCACACGTCGCAGAGAGAGGAAGTCGTCATGTCGAACACCACGAAGACCACCACCGCCAAGGGCCAGAAGTACGACGGTTTCACCGAAGAAGAGCGCGACGCGATGAAGGAGCGCGCCAAGGAGCTGAAGAGCGTCCGGCGCGGCGCCAAGGCCGACACGGAGAGCGAGGTGCTCGCGAAGATCGCCGAGATGTCGGAATCCGACCGTGTGATCGCCGAGCGGTTGCACGCCCTGATCAAGGCCACCGCGCCCACCCTCACGCCGAAGCTGTGGTACGGAATGCCCGCGTACGCCCGCGACGGCAAGATGATCTGCTTCTTCCAGGCCGCGGCGAAGTTCAAGGCCCGCTACGCGACACTCGGCTTCAGCGACGCGGCCAACCTCGACGAAGGCACGATGTGGCCGGCCTCGTACGCCCTGACCGAGATCACCGCCGACGTCGAGGCGAGGATCGGGGCGCTCCTGAGGCAGGCGCTGAGCTGAGGACCGGGCGCTCCTCGGCGAGATGCCGGGGTGCGGCAGGAAGCGGTAGCAACGGGTTGAGAGGGCCAAGGCCGGACGGGCGAAGCCGCGACGGGCCGATGGGACTGATTTGAGGGATAATGTCGCATACCGAGACTTATCCCCAGTTTCCGCACACGTGACTGTTCCTGCCCGGAAATCCCTGCCACCCAAATCCGGTCAGGCAGAAAATTCACCCTTGCCGGGCCGACGGTTGCCCCTCACAATTCCATGTGTATCCGGAAGAAGGGGTGGGTTGTGCGGGCATTCAATCGTGTCATGAGCGGGAAGCCGGCGCAGGCGTTTGCGGCCTTAGCGATGATCACTGCTCTGATCGCGGTTCCTGCCGGTTCCGCCAAGGCAACCGAGTCGGACTGCGATTCCTTCATAACAGGCCAGTTCAAAATCATCGGTTCGGGCGCGTCCTTCCAGGCCTACGGAAGGAGCGTGAACCTGCTGAACGACGATACCTTCAATCACAGCTTCACCTATATCTCCTCCGGGTATCAGTTCGGCGACCTCGTCTGGGTAGACCGCAGTCTCAATCCGATGTCCTCCAACGTCCCCACCTATTTCAGCGACGACTCCTACGTCACCTCGCGGGGCGGCTGGAAGCAGTGTGGTCCAACCGAGGACATGGCGTCGCTACAGGTCGTCAACTGGAACACCACCACTCAGGAACACTTCGCGGCGCGGGCGTGCTTCCGCCCCTGGGACGGCAGGCCGAGTGTCTGCGGAAAGTGGTACGTCGATCGGACGTAGGGTCATCGAAGTCTCGTCGCGCGCCGGCTCTGCCGCAACGCTGCGTGGATGTGCTCAAGAAGCGTCAGAAGCACCAAGAGCGGGAGCGCGATGACGTCGGGGAGCGCTGGCAGGAACACGGCCTGGAGCTCGCGTCGAGCATGGGGGCACCGCTGGACGCGCCCGACGTCAGGCCCGTCGTAGCGGCGCGACGGCCATGGACCGCATCTTCGGCATGTGATCCACAAGCCGTGGTCACGCAGAAGCCCTCTGGCTCTCTCCAGAGGGCTTCTGACCTGGAGCCGCCTAAGGGAATCGAACCCTTGGCCTCTTCATTACGAGTTAGACTACGATCGTCCAGGACCGTCCACGCCCGTCTTCCAACCTTGGTCAGGCAAGCTCTACAGGGCTCCTCAGTCCATGGTCGTCCAGGATCGTCCAAGCTTGTTGTTAGCACCTGCGTTAGCAGGATCAGCCGTTCGCGCTGAGGATCTCCAGCGCCTGGAGCACGTCAGCAACAACATGGTCCGCTTCGTGCTCACGGTCTGGCAACTTCCCGCGGTCGATCCAAATCGTGCGGAGTCCGGCTCCGCGTCCGCCGGCGATGTCGGCGATCAGGTTGTCGCCGACCATCCAGCCTCCGGCTTCGAGACTCATGCCGCATCGCTTCGCGGCGATCTCGAACAGCCTGGGATTCGGCTTGCGCATGCCCTCAATGTCGGCGCGGTCAAGGCTTCTGGAGGACGTCATGTCGGTCGGCGGGGAAGTAGCTGGGCCCTTGGGCGAAAGACGTGAAGTTCCCCGCAGCGGTCTCGATGAGCCGTTTGGCGTTCACGAGCTCGGCTCGATAGTCGTCCATCGATTGCTTGCCCGCGAACCTCGATGTCACCGAGTGCTGGAAGGCCGTCCGGAGCAGTATGAAGCCACTGGCATCGGGGACGGAGAAGGCATAGGCGCACGAGTACAGGAAGAAGGGAGCGCGTTCCGTCTCGCCCGACTCGTGAACGGCGTCGTATTCGATCACTCCAGTGAACGGACGCGCGGTGGGAGTCAGTGTGAGACGAACCCGCTGGTCGTACTCGGTGAGATAGTGGCCTGTCCTCCCTTCGGGAGAGCCGGCCGGCCGAAGCCGATGAGTCCATTCCGGAATGTTCCGTGGGTCACTCAAATAGGCCATACCGGCCTCCAATGGCGCATCCACGTAAATGGATGCCGTCCGAAGTCGGTGAGAGCCGATCGCGGGAACCCGATGACCGGCCCGCCGTTCCAGGATCGACTTCAGAGACCTGATCTCCGATGAGTGGATGGGGGCGACCGCCGCGGACAGCATGGGGGTGGCCCGGGCGGGATCGAGAAAGCTTGTCCAGTGGAGGTAAACGCCCGACGCCCCTGGTTCGGCGTAATCAGCAGGGATGACGTGCACCGGATAAACTTGGTAGTACTGGCCCTCGTGCATACCGCAATGCCATTCGATCCCGTCGAATGGGGGACCCTGCATCTCCTTCAGGTGATAATACAGGGGGGTCTGATAGGCGGAGGCGGTTCCGATCCACGTATGCGGGTCGACCTCCCGCCTCATGCGACTGAAGAGAGTCCATTCGTCGAGGTTCTTGAGCTGTTTCAGGTAGCTCAGCACTTCCCCGGAAGGCGCGCTGATATACGCGGAGACGGGGAAGGTGTTCCTTTCCATGCGGTCGTCCTCTCAGTTCTGTTCGCCTTGAGGTTCAGTGCCGGTTGCTCGCCGGCCGGCGCGATCATTCCGGACAGCGTCCGGTCAAGGCCTTGTCTCCGACCCGATGACGCACGCCTTCCTGCCGAGACCGTTGTGGAGGTAGCCGGGGGTCGAGCCAGGTGATCAGCAGACAGATCACCAGCCTAGGTCTCGGAGGCCGGCCGATTGCCCTGAAACGAACGGCTGACCGCATCGTTCCTGTCGCGGAAGGGGCCCCGTTCATCGCGGTCGACGCGCACGCAGACCACCTGCGGCTGCTGTCGTTCTCGCGCGAGTTTCTCGGCGTTGGCGAGGGCGGCGCCGAGGTCGCCGGGGTGCCGTACCGGATGGGCTCTCGCTCCCAGGCTCTCCGCGAGCGCGGACAGATCGCAGTCGCCGAGACGGAACTCCTCCTGAGCCTGTGGACTGCGGGGGTAGGCGTGCTGCATTCCTTGCCGGACCATGTTGTAGCAGTCGTCTTGGAGCACGACCCAGATGGCACCCACGCGGCGCAGGGCGGCAGTGGCTATCTCGACGGCGTTCATGAGGAAACCGCCGTCACCTGTCAGTGCCACACACGTCGCCGCCGGACGCGCGATCTTCGCGCCGATGACGGCGGCGTTGGCCCAGCCCATGCTCGCCATCCCCCAGGGCATCAGCGCCTGGTGAGGAGCGGAGATGGCCACCTGCTGGCTGAACCAGCCCGTGGTGTTGCCGACGTCCAGGAACATGAGCCGCGGAGTCTCGGAATCGAGCCACAGGCGGAGATGGTGCATCACCGTCTGGGGCTTGATGGGCGTTGTCTGGTCGCGGCCCTCAGGGGGGCGAGGATGAAGCGGTGGCAGGCCATCGAGATGCGTGCGACGGCGGGCTGCGAGATCGCGACCTGTTTGGAGCGGCTCTGCCTCGATCAGAGCGCGAAGGAAGGCGCCGGCGTCGCACACCACGGCGTCGTCGACGTGGTAGGAACGTCCTATCTTCTGTGGATCCACATCCACCTGGATGAGACGGTGGGTGCCTTGCAGGGCCGTCGCCCAGTTGCATGTGGCCCACTCACCCATGCTGCTTCCCACCACGAGGACGACGTCCGGAGAGCCGGAGAGGTAGGCACGCGCGCGAGCCGACCCACCGATGCTCGCCACACCGAGCGATTCGGCCCGGTTTTCGGGGAAGATTCCCTTGCCTTTGGTGGTGGTGGCGATGGGGAGTGCGTGACGGCAAGAGAGGTCGGCGAGATCCTCGGCGAGAGACGTGCCCCGGGTAAGGCCGTCCCTCGCGCCGTTGCCCAGCAGGATCAACGGGTGTGAGGCCGACAGGAGAGCGTCCAACGTCCATTCGGCGATCGTCGGGGGTGGGGCGGGAGCCCACTGGACCGTCGCGAGCCGGGGCCGGGCCGGCACGGGGATGCGCACGTTGTAGAGATCGACAGGAATGCTCAGATGTACGGCGCCGCGAGGCAGCGACAGGGCATGCCGGACGGCGTTGCTCAGCAACGTGGCGGCCGAACCTGGATGGGAGAGCGCCCTGCTGTAGGAGGTGCAGGGCCGGAACGCCTCGACCGTGCTGATGCCGTCGTCGGTGCTCTCCTGGAATGCGCCGCGACCATGAACTCCCTGGGCGGTTTCCCCGCTTATCAGGAGCACGGCAGAGTTGTCGGCTTGAGCGACGGCGAGGTGCGGCAGAGCGTTCAACGCCCCGGGGCCGGCCGTCACCAGCGCCACTCCCAGCCGGCCGGTCGCCCTCGCGTAGCCGTCCGCCATCGCTACTGCTCCCGACTCGTGCCGAGCCACCACCAGATCGATTTCCGAATCGCGCAAGATCCGGTCAAGGACCGGCCCGATCGCGCTCCCCGGAAGTCCGAACACGGTGTCAACCTTCAACTGCCGCAGGGTGTCCATGAGATGGTCGATGAACAAAGGTGATTCGGCGTGAACACCGTCGACAATGGAAGCCACCTGACGCCCCTCCTTGGGCTTGGAGCCACTTCCTAACAGGTTGAGCGCCAAACCCGAAAAGGTCGAGAGCAATACGTGCTCACCCGCATTCCGGTCTCGGGTGACTCTCACCCCGAGACTTCCGCTCCCGGACCTTGTGCCTGAACCGTCCGGACCGCCTGACTACCAAGTGCTGCTCATGCTCACGATTGACCGATCGGCCTGAAACAGGATGATGCATGTTCCGGGGAAACGTAGGGACCGGCTGGCATTTACGGCGCTGAAGACCGCAATGCGGACTGAAGCGCCGGGCGGAGAAGAATGCGCGTCCGGTAGCGATCCCCTCCCGCGCTGGCGAGGGTCCTACGGGACCACATCGAGAAGTTCGGCGTGACCAAGAATGGCCTGCTGCACGCCACGAGCGAGGGCGGGCTCCACACCAACTCGGCGATCTCCAGGGCGTGGAAGGAGGTTCGCAAGCCGGCGTTCGCTCCGGAACAGGTCGCGTCGCCGCTGGCGGCCACGCTACGGCACAGCGGCCGGTGGAGGCGTCGGTGGTGCTGCGGCGGGGGTGGGCGCGGTCCCTCTCGATGTTCAGCGGCCGGGGGTCCCCGGCAGTCCGAAGACGTGAGTGATGTTTGGTGTGTCGGCCAGGACGTGCGGCGCGAGCGCGTGGTAGGCCCAGACGTGGACCCACGCGTTGCCGGTTCGTACGGTCAGCACCGTCTTGAACATCCCGGGCGCGAAGTAGGTCGACAGGAGGAACAGCAGGGACAGGACCGCGTTGCCGGGCGTGTCGAACAAGGTCCAGGCGTCCCAGATGTGCAGCGCGGTGTAGGTCAATCCTCCCAGGATCACGGTGGTCGCCGTCGATCCGGTGAGGCGCAGGAAACGCGGCACCAGGATCGCGTAAATGAAGATCATGGCGGGGAGCACCGCGCCGGCGAGATACAACACGAAGGTGAGTGGCACCCCGAGCATCAGCTGCCGGCCCGTGAGATCGAAGATTCCGGGATCCAGTACGGCGATCTGGACGAGCGACTCGACCAGCAGGATCACGCCGATCAGCATCGCGTCCGCCCGGCGGTCGTTCGAGCGCAGGTTGAGCGCCTCGGCCGGATACCGCCGCCTGAAGAAGACCAGCGGCACCACCGCGTAGACCATGAGGTTGTAGCAGGCCCAGGCGATGGACTCCATGGGCGTCACATGGTCATGCGTCCCGTAGATGGAACCGGCGAGGTGGAGGCCGAATGGATGCCATCCGGCGAGCCGGGCCAGGACGAAGCCCAGCGCCAATCCGGCGGCGCCGTACAGCACGAGGCACAGCGTCTCGCGGGCGGCGATCGAGCGCTCCGGCGCTCGCTCGGCGAGATCGGGTAGCGCGCGCCTGCGGGTGAGCCACCAGGTGAGCCCGGTGAGCAGGAACACCTCGGCCAGTGCCAGGTTGGTCTCGATGAGGTGCTCGGCCGGCGTGCGTGTCGTGGCGGCGGGCCAGTCGAACGGGAGCGCATCCTCCGCCAGGGCGAGCACCAGGACATTGCCGGACAGCCACCCCAGGGCGGCGAGCCGGACGCTGCGCCGGCGCAGCGTCCCGGCCGGACCACCGCCCGGCCGGGACCGGCGTCTCGTACTCTCGATCCGCATCACAGGCGCCTCCGTTCGTTAAATAGCACGACTGTGCTACAAAGCGGATAGTAGCACGGCTGTGCTATAAAGGGTCAATGCCGAGAGTGGTGGATCCCGCCGAACGCCGGCGAGAGATCACGGGCGCCGTGCTGCGTGTGGTGCGCCGTGACGGCCTGGAGAACGCGTCGGTGCGGAACGTGGCGCGGGAAGCGGGTCTGTCGATGGGGTCGCTGCGTCATTACTTCGCGACCCAGTCCGAGCTGATGGCGTTCGCTTTCCGCAGCGTCATCGAACGCATCGACGATCGTGTCGCCGGGCTGGCGCCCGAGCCCGACCCCCGGGAGCGGGTCGAACGGACGCTGCTCCAGTTGCTCCCTCTCGACGACGAACGACGCGCCGAAAACGAGGTGTGGCTGGCCTTCACGACGCGAGCCGCGTACGACCGGGCGCTGCGCCCGCTCCGTGACGAGGGATATGACGCGCTGCGGGCGGCCTGCCACTCGATGATCACCGACCTCTCGGCCGCCGGCCTGGCCCCGGCCGACGTGCCGGATCAGGCCGGACGTCTGCACGCGCTGCTGGACGGTCTCGCCGTGCACGCCGCCATGCGGCCGGATCTCCACACCGCCGAGTCGCTGTCTGCGATCATCGCGTGTCACCTGGACGGCCTCGCGGTCGAATGCCGTGCCGCCAGGCGCCCGGGTGGGGCGGACGAGAGCGGTGGCGCGGAACCGGGAGGAGGCCGGGGAGAGCCAGGCCGTTGAGGTCGGCGACCTGGGCCACGCCGGCCAAGGTCACGACCATCAGGAACGAAAGAGGCCCTCCCGGTTGGTCCGGGAGGGCCTCTTTCGGTGGAGCCGCCTAAGGGAATCGAACCCTTGACCCCTTCATTACGAGTGAAGTGCTCTGGCCGACTGAGCTAAGGCGGCATGCCGCGAGCGGCTTCGCACAGTCTACAGGGTCATCACGGCTCTCGTGCACCCGTCGCCGCCGGGAGCGTCGGGGCCCTCCGAGCGCGATCCCGGGAGCCCGGTCCCGTTCCACGGAGATCGGTAAAACTTCCCCAGCCGCCTGCAGAATCTCCCTTTACCCGATGACCAGCAGAAACAGGGCATCCCAGGCGCATCTGTCACAGGAAAAACGCCCTGTCCCGCCCGACGGCGCCTCCGGCCCGCCAGACATTTGACCTCATCCTTCGCGGCCGTTGTCGGGAGGTCGCCGCCCGCCCTCGGCAGGCGGCATGCTGGTCCTCGTCACGCAGGCGAGGGCAGGGGAAACGACGGGTATGCGATCGGCCGGACAGAAAGCGAAGGTCACACCGCCTCGTACGCGGTACGGCGGCGGTCCTCCGAGCCGGCGAATGGCGGTCGCGGCGCTGGCCGCGCTGCTGCCGTTCACGGCGTGTTCCAGCCACGCCCCGGCCACCTCCGAGCAGCCGAGCGCAGGCGCGAAGGCGCAGCCGGCGGTCGAGGCGCCCACAGCCGAGCTGCGTCCGTTCTACGCGCAGCGGCCCACGTGGCGCGCGTGCGGCGACGGCTTCCAGTGCGCCAAGATCGAAGTGCCCCTCGACTACGCGAAGCCCTCCGGCGAGCGCATCAAGCTCAGCGTGATCCGCCTGCCGGCCACCGGCAAACGCGTCGGCTCCCTGCTCATCAACCCCGGCGGGCCCGGAGGTTCGGGCATCCAGTACGCGCGAGCGGCCCGCTCCGTGGTGAGCGACAAGGTGCGCGCCCAGTTCGACGTCGTGGGGTTCGACCCGCGCGGCGTGGGCGAGTCGACCCCGGTCACGTGCATGACGGCCTCCCAGCTCGACGCGTACATCGGGATGGATTCGAGCCCGGACACACCGGCGGAGGTCACGGCGCTCGACAAGGAGTCCAAGCTGTTCGCCGACAGCTGCGGAGCCAAGTCGGCCCGCCTGCTCCCCCACGTCGGCACGGCCGACGCGGCCAGGGACATGGACGTCCTGCGCGGCGTCCTCGGCGACCCCGGTCTCACCTATCTCGGCAAGTCGTACGGCACCTTCCTGGGCGCGATGTACGCCGACCTGTTCCCCAAGCACGTGCGGGCACTCGTGCTCGACGGCGCGGTGGACCCGGCCGTGCCGTCGCTGAAGTCCAACGAGGTGCAGGCGAAGGGCTTCGAAGTCGCGCTGAAGGCCTTCGTCGAGGACTGCTTCCTCAACGGCTCCTGCCCCTTCAAGAGCCGTACGGTGGACGGCGCGATGAAGGAGGTCAGCGACCTGCTGGCGAAGGCCGACCGGCAGCCGCTGAAGAACAACCTCGGCGACGGCCGGGTGGTCAACGAGGCGTGGGCGGTGATCGGCATCGCCACCCCGCTGTACGAGCGCGCGGCCTGGCCCCGGCTGCGGGAGGCCCTGAGCAAGGCGATCAACGAGGGCAACGGGACGGACCTGCTCCAGATGGCCGACCTGCTGGTCGACCGGCGGTCCGACGGCTCGTACTCGAACCAGACCGAGGCGAACATGGCCGTCAACTGCGTGGACCACCCGTACCCCAAGGCGCTCGACGCGTACCGGAAGGCCGCGGGCGAGGCCGCCAAGGCGGCGCCGCACTTCGGGCCGTTCGTGATGTGGGGTTCGCTGCCCTGTGCCTACTGGCCCGCGAAGCCCGTCGGCACCGACAAGCCGCTCAAGGCCACCGGCGCGCCGCCGATCCTCGTCGTCGGTACCCTGCGCGACCCCGCCACGCCGTACGAGTGGGCTCAGGGGCTCGCCTCGGAACTGACCTCGGGCGTGCTCCTCGGGTACGACGGCGACGGGCACACGGCGTACCGCAGCGGCTCGACGTGTGTGGACAACGCGGTCGACGACTACCTGCTCGCCCTGCGCGCTCCCAAGAACGGCACGGTCTGCCCGAAGACGGGCTGAAAGGCGCGAACCACCGAGCGCTCAGGGCCTCGCATGGTGCAGCTCGGTGATCGTCACGGTCGTGTCGAAGCCGACAGCGGTACTCGCAGGTGGCCCAAGCGCTCGCACCGCCGTCCATCTGGCGGAGCGAGGTCAGCGCGGCCGGCTCGACACTCCTTTTCGGGCGGGCCGCCTGTCCGCATCCCTACAATTCGGGCACATGGCTTACCGGTGGCGCTCAGGCGAGCTGACCCTTCCAGTGACCATGGCCGCGATCCTGACGGTGTCCGGATGCGGGGTGTTCGGCGGACCCTGGGCGGTCTCCTCCGAAGGCGCCTCATCGGCACGGCCCCGGCCGTCCGCCACCTCCGCGGAGGCGTCCCTCGCCAAAGAGGGGTGGTTCGGTCCCACCGACCCGCTGCACGCGCGGGTGGAGATGCGCGGGGTGGAGCGGCTCGCCGGCAGGTCGGTCCTTCGTTTCACGGTCACCTCGCTGGTGGACGAGGCGCGCCACACCGGGAACGCGTTCGGGACGGCGGCCGGCGACTTCGGCAGCTACCGCATCCCGCTCATCGACCCGGTCGGCGGCAAGGTCTACCATCCCCTGACCGACCAGGTAGGGACGCTGGGCAGCAAGCCCGGCTACTACCAGCCCGGCGTGCGCTACGAAACCGTCGTCTACTACCCGCCGATCCCGGCGGACGTCCGTACGGTCACCGCGATCACGGCGGGCACGGCCGGCGAGTTCACCGGCGTGCCCGTGGTGGACGGGACCGGTTCCGGCGGCCCCCTGTCACCGGCCGCCGCCCCCGGCAGCACGCCCGCGCCGGGCACCACGGTGTCCTGGCCGGTGCGGGAACCGGCCGGGCAGATCGCCAGCAGCGTGCAGGACCTGTACGGCATCACCGAGGGCACGGAGAAGACGACCACCGCGAGCGGCGGCGACGAGACCGTGGGCCTGCGCACCGACGTGCTGTTCGCCTTCGACTCGGACAGGCTCACGGCGCGGGCCAGGGCGGTGCTGGACGACGTCGCGAAGGAGACCCGGGAGAAGGCCGATCCGGGCAAGCCGCCCATCCTCATCGAGGGCCACACCGACGGCAAGGGCTCGCACGCGTACAACATGGACCTGTCCCTGCGACGCGCGGAGGCCGTACGCAAGGAGGTGCAGGCGCGCCTCGGCGGGGCGTACCGGTACCGCGCGACGGGCAAGGGCGAGACCGAGCCCGTCGCCCGCGAAGGCGGGGCGGACGACGAAGAGGCACGCGCCAAGAACCGGCGCGTCGAGATCTCCTACCGGATCAGGCAAAGGACCGGCGGCACCACGGACTTGAAAGCGGCCTCGGAAGCGGACCCGGGAGCGGCCTCGGGAGCCGCCGAGTCCCATGCCGGCGAGCCGACCGCCGGCGGGGGACGGCCGGCCCCGTTCCACGCGGACGACGGCGAGACCGTCGCCAGCCGGACCTACACGAGGCAGCCGTCCGGGCAGCGGCTCCGCATCGACGTGAAGCCCTTCTACCGCGACGGCGCCTACCTCGTCGCGGTGTTCGACATCGTCAACCTCGGCCCGGGAGACCTCGGCGCGGGGACCGGATACGGGGGCGACATCGCCTACATCGGCGGCTGGTACACCGGCTTCTCGGTCGTCGACCCCGCCTCGCGCACCGTCTATCGCGCCGTACGGATGGGACCGGACGACCCGCGGGGCCCCGACGACTACGTGGACCCGGGCTGGGCGACGTTCAACGTCAAGCCGGACACGGGCAACCGCGGCTTCTTCTACGCGCCGGCGCCGCCGGACGTCACGAGCGTGACCTTCGACGCCGGCCCCTTCGGCAGGATCGACCACGTGCCCGTACGTTAACTCTCCAGAAGCTGAAAGTTTCACACTCGTCGAGGATCGACGGCCCCTTCGATGGACCTCCGGAGCCCAGTTCAGTACAGGTGATCCGCCCGGCGACCGCCGGTCTCGGGCAGGCCCGGCACCTTGACCGCCCCTCGCGCATGGGGTTGGCTCCGCCACATGACCACGGTCGCCACCGCGATTGTTAGCGCTCACATTAACGTAATCACAGACCGAGGGTGAGCGACCACCACCTCAGGAGGCGCATGTGAGATCCCCGTTTTCGCTGCCCAGGCGTGGACTCGCCTGGGTTGTGGGCCTGCTGTGCGTGCTGGCGTTGCTCCCGGCCGGTGCGGCCAGGGCGGACAACCCGATCGTGCAGACCATCTACACCGCCGACCCGGCGCCGCTGGTCTACAACGGCCGGG